>JAEYNO010000507.1 GCA_023412515.1 Actinomycetes bacterium | reverse complement strand
GCGCGGGGCTGGACGCCGAGGGCGCGCTGCGCCGCGCGACGGCCGCCTGGGAGTCGTCGGCGCGTGCCGCGGAGACGTCCGCCTGACACCTCGCGCCGCGCGCCCGGCGTGGCCGGTCGAGCCGGCGGGGCGGTCGCACCGCCCTGCCGACCGCCGTTCGCGTCTCGGAAGGTGAGACCGCGGGGCGGTCTCGGGTCGATCCGCGCCCCGGTCGGCCGACAGAAATCGCATTCCGGGCCGAAGGTCCGAGCCGGTCCGCGCCGCGTCCGACCAGGATGGGCGCGTGAGCGGGACCCACGTCCCGCTCCCGTCACCGTCGAAGGAGAGCACGCATGAGGATCGGCGTCCCGCGCGAGCAGCGCCCGGGGGAGCGGCTCGTCGCCGCGACGCCCCGGACCGTCGCCAAGCTCCGCGACCTGGGCTACGAGGTCGTCGTCGAGCGGGACGCGGGCGCGGCCGCGACGTTCACGGACGAGGCGTACGAGGCCGCCGGTGCGCGGGTCGCGGACCGCGACGAGGTCCTGGCCAGCGACGTCGTCACGGCCGTCCACCTGCCGTCCGACGTCGGCGCGATGCGCGCGGGCGCGACGCTCGTCGCGACCATGGCGCCGTTCGCCGACCCCGACCTGCCCGCACGGCTCGCCGCGCACGGCGTCACGGCGCTCGCGCTCGACGCCGTGCCGCGCATCTCGCGCGCGCAGGCGCTCGACGTGCTCTCGACGCTCTCGAACGTCGCCGGGTACCGCGCGGTCATCGAGGCCGCCGAGGAGTTCGGCGGCATGTTCACCGGCCAGGTCACGGCCGCCGGCAAGACCCCGCCCGCGAACGTGTTCGTCATCGGCGCGGGCGTCGCGGGCCTCGCGGCCCTCGGCACCGCGAGCAGCCTCGGCGCGCAGGTCCGCGCGTTCGACGTGCGGCCCGAGGTCGGCGAGCAGATCGAGTCGATGGGCGCGACGTTCGTGCAGGCCGAGGGTGCGAGCCAGGAGGTCTCGACCGACGGCTACGCGCGCGAGCTCACGGCCGAGCAGGAGCGGCTCACGGCGCAGATGTACGCCGAGCAGACCGCGTGGGCCAACGTCGTCGTCACCACGGCGCTCGTGCGCGGGCAGGCGCCCCGCACCATCACCAAGGAGATGGTCGCCGCGATGGCGCCGGGCTCCGTGATCGTCGACCTCGCGGCGTCCGGCGGCGGCAACTGCGAGCTCACCGTGCCGGGCGAGCGCGTCGTGTCCGACAACGGCGTGGTGGTGCTCGGGTACACCGACCTGCCGAGCCGCATGCCGCAGCACACGTCGCAGCTGTTCGGCACCAACGTCGTGCACCTGCTCGCGCTGCTCACGCCCGGCAAGGACGGCGAGCTCGTGCTCGACCTCGACGACCCCGTGCAGCGCGGCATGACGGTCACCACGGGCGGCGACGTCACGTGGCCGCCGCCGCCCGTCGCGGTCTCCGCGGCCCCGGCCGCCACCCCGACGGCCCCGGTCGAGACGCCCGAGGAGCTCGCGGCGAAGAAGGCCGCCGCGCAGGCCGCGGCGCAGCGCCGGCAGCGCCGCAACGGCGTGCTCGCGGCGCTCGGCGCGGTGCTCACGGCGGTCGCGCTGACGGCCGCCCCCGCGTCGTTCCTCAGCCACGCGACGGTCTTCGCGCTCGCGGTGGTGGTCGGCTACTACGTCATCTCGAACGTCAGCCACTCGCTGCACACGCCGCTCATGGCCACGACCAACGCCATCAGCGGGATCATCCTGGTCGGCGCGCTGCTGCAGATCGGGCACGAGTCGTGGGTGGTCAGCACGCTCGCGTTCGTGGCGGCGACGGTCGCGGCGATCAACATCTTCGGCGGGTTCCTCGTCGCGTTCCGCATGATCCACATGTTCCGGAAGGAGGCGTGACGGTCGTGCTCACGTCGCTGGCCCAGGCCGTCTACCTCATCGCCGCGATCCTGTTCGTGCTGTCCCTCGCGGGGCTCAGCAAGCAGGAGACAGCGCGGCGCGGCAACCTCTACGGCATGGCGGGCATGGGGCTCGCGCTGCTCGCCACGGTCGCGCTCGCGGCCGACCGCTCGCAGCGGCCCGTCGCCGTCACGCTGCTGCTCATCGCGATGGCGCTGACGCTCGGGGCGGTCGTCGGCACCGCGCGGGCGCGCCGCGTCGAGATGACGCAGATGCCCGAGATGATCGCGGTGCTGCACTCGTTCGTCGGCCTCGCGGCCGTGCTCGTCGGCTACAACTCGTACCTCACCGAGGCCCCCGACGCGCTGCACCTGGTCGAGGTGTTCCTCGGCGTGCTCATCGGCGCCGTGACGTTCACGGGCTCGGTCGTCGCGTTCCTCAAGCTGTCGGCGCGCATGAAGAGCGCACCGCTCATGCTGCCGGGTCGCAACGCGCTCAACCTCGGTGCGCTCGTCGCGTCCGCGGGGCTCCTCGCGTGGTTCCTCGCGTCGCCCTCGCTGCTGCCCCTCGTGCTCATGACCGTGGTCGCGCTCGCGCTCGGCTGGCACCTCGTCGCCTCGATCGGCGGCGGCGACATGCCGGTCGTCGTGTCGATGCTCAACTCGTACTCGGGCTGGGCGGCCGCGGCCGCGGGCTTCATGCTGAGCAACGACCTGCTCATCGTCGTCGGCGCGCTCGTCGGGTCCTCGGGCGCGATCCTGTCCTTCATCATGTGCAAGGCCATGAACCGGTCGTTCGTGTCCGTCATCCTCGGCGGCTTCGGCGCCGAGGGCGGCACGGTCGCGACCGTGGACCGGGACTACGGCGAGCACCGCGAGGTCAGCGCCGGCGAGGTCGCCGAGATGCTGCGCGAGGCGCGCAACGTCGTCATCGCCCCCGGGTACGGCATGGCCGTCGCCAAGGCGCAGTACCCCGTCGCGGATCTCGTCGCGAAGCTGCGCGCGCAGGGCACCGACGTGCGGTTCGCCGTCCACCCCGTCGCCGGCCGCCTGCCCGGGCACATGAACGTGCTGCTGGCCGAGGCCAAGGTGCCGTACGACATCGTGCTCGAGATGGACGAGATCAACGACGACTTCGGCGACGTCGACGTCGTCCTCGTGATCGGCGCGAACGACACCGTCAACCCCGCCGCGCTCGACGACCCGTCGTCGCCCATCGCGGGCATGCCGGTGCTCGAGGTGTGGAAGGCCAAGCAGGTGGTCGTGTTCAAGCGGTCGATGGCCACGGGTTACGCGGGCGTGCAGAATCCGCTGTTCTTCCGCGAGAACACCGCGATGCTCTTCGGCGACGCGAAGGACCAGGTCGAGCAGATCGTCGCGCCGCTCGCCGTCGGCTGACGCACCACGGGCACGCGGGCGCGACGGGCCGGGAAACGTTTCACAGGCTGACCCGGCCCGTCG
>JAEYNO010000189.1 GCA_023412515.1 Actinomycetes bacterium | reverse complement strand
GCGCCGGGCAGGGGCCGGCGGACGACGGGGGCGGGGGCGGCAGCGGTCATCGGTGGTCCTCGGTCGCGGTGGTGACGGCGGGTGCGGTGGTGACGGCGGGCGCCGTGGTGACGGCGGGTGCGGTGGTCCTCGGTCCGCGCCGGGTGACCGGCAGCGGCTCCGCGCCCAGACGGCTCGCGGCGAAGTCGGCGCGCGTGCAGACCGACAGCGCGGCGCGCTTGCCGGGCAGGTCGACCTCGCGCAGCACGCGGAAGCCCGCGGCCGCGTTCTTGGCGGCGATCGCGGTGTTGCGGACGTCGGGCTCGACGACGACCCGCGCGGCACGCAGCGCGCCGAAGCAGAAGCGCAGCGTCGCGGCCATGACGGCGTCGGTCAGACCGCTGACGCGTGGGCCGGTCGGCGGCGCGACGAGCAGGTGCATGCCGACGTCGCCGGGGCGCGCGTCGTGCGCGTCGGTGAGCAGGACGCGCGCGGGGTCGTACGTCTCGACGACGAACGTGGCCCTGCCGGCGACGCGGCCCAGCCACGCCTGCTCGTGCGGCGACCGCTCGATCCCGCGCTCGTACGCGAGCACCTCGCCGACGCCCAGGTGGTCCATCTGCCAGGCCCACGACGCGGGGTGCGTGAGCCACGCGTGCAGCAGCGGCGCGTCGCGCTCGGGCACGACGCGCTCGAGCCGCACGGGCCCCAGCAGCCGCCACGGCTCGACGTCCCGCGGCGGCGCGGGCGCCGCCCCACGTCCACCCGTCACGCCGTCACCCCCGCCTCGACCGTGCCCGCGGGCGTCGGCCGCGTCCCGTCCGGCACCCCGAAGTCCTGGAACGCGATGCGCCGCTCGCGCGGGTAGACCTCCCGCCCGCAGACCGCCGCCAGGATCGTCGAGGACCGCCACGCGCCGAACCCCAGGTCGGGGGCGGTGAGACCGTGCGTGTGCTCCTCGCCGTTCTGGACGAAGACGCGTCCGCGCCCGCCGTCGACCGAGTAGTCGCGCGCGACGGCCAGACGGCCGCGGGCGTCCCGGTCGAGACGCTCGTCGATGCCGAGCAGCAGGTCGGGAGGCGGCGCCGCGTACCCCGTGGCCAGGACCAGCGCGGCGGTGGTGCGCTCGTGCTCGGCGCCCGTCTGCGCGTGACGCAGCCGCAGCGTGTACTCCTGCGCGGCGGGGTCCCAGGCCGCACCCGTCACCTCGGTGTCGGTCAGCAGCGTCGTGGGCACGGGACCGGTCGCGCTACGGCGGTAGAGGGTGTCGTAGATGTCGTCGACGAGGTCCGCGCTGATGCCCTTGTGGAGGCTGCGCTGCTCGCGCGCGAGCCGGTCGCGCAGCTCCATCGGCAGCGCGTGGAAGTGGTCGGTGTACTCGGGTGACGTCATCTCGAGCGTGAGCTTGGTGTACTCCATCGGGAAGAACCGCGGCGAGCGCGTCACCCAGTCCAGACGGCCGCGCTCGACGTCGAGCCCCTCGAGCAGGTCGCGGTAGATCTCCGCGGCCGACTGCCCCGAGCCGACCACCGTGACGGACGGCGCGCGACCCAGGGTCTCGCGGTGCGGCAGGTAGTCGGCGCTGTGGACGACCGGGCCGGCGAGCCCTCGCAGCGCGGGCGGCACGACGGGCCGCGTGCCCACGCCGAGCACGACGTGCCGCGCCCGGTACGACTCGACGCCGTCGGCCGTGCGCGCGTGCACGACGTAGAGGTCGTCGTCGAGCGGGTCGACCTCGACCGCCGTGACCGTGCGGCCCCAGCGCAGCGACGGCAGCTGCTGCGCGACCCACCGGCAGTACGCGTCGTACTCGCTGCGCAGCGGGTAGAAGCTCTCGCGGATGTAGAACGCGTACAGCCGCCCGGTCGCCTTGAGCCACGCGAGGAACGAGTACGGGCTGGTCGGGTCGGCCATCGTCACGAGGTCCGCGAGGAACGGCACCTGGATGGTCGCGCCCTCGAGCATCATCCCGGGGTGCCAGCGGAACTCCGGCGCCCGGTCGAGGAAGACGGCATCGAGGTCGAGCGGGGCGGCGAGCGCCGCCAGACCCAGGTTGAACGGGCCGATCCCGACCCCGACGACGTCGTGCACGCGCCCGCTCACAGGGTCACCGCCGCGAGCGGGTGACGAGCGGCGAGCTCGTCGGCGGCGGTCCGCCGCACGAGCTCGAGCACGTGCCGGACGTCCGCGAGCGTGGTCGTCGGGTCGAGCAGCGTGAGCTTGAGGCACGGGCGGCCGTCGAGCACGGTGCGGGCGACGAGGGCGCGCCCCGAGGCGAGCAGGGCCCGCCGGACGGGGGCGACCAGGGCGTCGGCGTGCGCGTCGGCGAGACCGTCCGGCTGGTACCGGAACAGGACGGTCGACAGGTCGGTGCGCGCGAGCAGCCGCAGGTCGGGGTCGTCCGCGAGCAGCGCGTGCACGCCGGCCGTGAGGTCGATCGTCGCGTCCCACAGCTCGCCGACCCGGTCGGGACCGAGCGCACGCAGGGTCGCCCAGAGCTTGAGGGCGTCGAAGCGGCGCGTCGTCTGGAGCGACACGTCGACCTGGTTCGGCTCGTCGGCGTCCTCGGGGTTGAGGTAGTCGTGGTGGTGCGCGAGCAGCCGCAGGTCCGCCGCGTGCCGCACGACGAACGCCGACGACGACACCGGCTGGAAGAACGCCTTGTGGAAGTCGACGGTCACCGACCGCGCACGCTCGACGCCGTCGAGGACGTGGCGGCGCGTCGGGCTGACGAGCAGGCCGCAGCCGTAGGCGGCGTCGACGTGCAGCCAGACGTCGTGCGCGTCGCACACGTCGGCGATCGCCGCGAGCGGGTCGACGCACCCGCGGTCGGTCGTGCCGGCCGTCGCGACGACCGCCATCGGGTGACGTCCGTCGCGCTCGACGTGCCGCAGCGCGCCGGCCAGGGCGTCGGCGCGCATGCGCCCGTCCTCGTCGGTCGGGACCAGGCGCACGGCGTCCGGCGCGAGGCCGACGAGACGTGCGGCGGTCTGGACCGAGAAGTGGCTCGACGCGGTCGCGAGGACGACGAGGTCCTCGGCCCGCAGGCCCAAGACGTCTGCGCGCGCGTGCTCCCGGGCGAGCAGCACGCCCTGCAGGTTGGACTGCGTGCCGCCCGAGGTGAACACCCCGCCGCCGCCCGGGAACCCGAGCCGGCCCGCGGTCCACGCGACGAGCCTGCGCTCGATGAGGGTGCCGATCCCCGACTGGTCGTAGGTGTCGACGCTCGTGTTGACCGCGGCCAGCACGGCCTCGGCAGCGACCGCGGGCAGGGCGACCGGGCAGTTGAGGTGCGCGAGGTAGGCGGGGTCGTGGTACCAGACGGCGTGCCGGGCGAAGAGCTCGTCGACCTCGCGCACCGCCGCGGCGGTGCCCTGGCCGGGGCCGTCGAGGTCGACCGCGTCGACGAGCTCCTGGAGGTGCTCGAGGCTCGCGCCGGAGAACGGTCGGGTCGTGGTGCGGAAGCGGTGCGCGACCGCCTCGACGGTGTCCCGCATGGTCTCGACGTAGGCGTCGGCGGTAGCGGCGTGGAGCAGCTCGGTCACGTGGTCTCCCCCTGCGTGGATGCCGGACGGACGTCCAGAAGTAAGGCTTACCTCACTTAGGCGGGCCTAACATACGCGATCCGGGCGAACCGGCCAACCCGCTCGGTCGGGCGCCCCCGCCGGGGGCGGCCGAGCACCTCCGACGACGCGCCCGGTGGCCGCCCGAACTTGACGGGCATCGCCCGGACGGGTGAGGTGGGCGCCGCCCGCGTCACCCGTCCGGAGGTCCCGTTGCCCCGCACCACCGCGTCCCCGCAGGTCGCAGCGCTCGCCGAGGGCCGGGACGTCCCGGGCGGAGCCCGGTGAAGGGCGCGACCCACGCGGTGTGCGGGGCGGCCGCGTGGGTCGCGGTCGCGTCGACCGCGCCGCTGACCCTCGGCTGGTACCCCGTCGGCCCGCTCGGGGTGGTCTCCGGTGCGCTGGTGTGCGCGGGCGCCGCGCTCGCCCCCGACGCCGACCACCACGACGCGACGATCGCGCACTCGCTGCCACCCGTGTCGCAGTGGGTGTGCGACGCGGTCGGAGCGGTCGCGGGCGGGCACCGCAACGGCACGCACTCGGGGCTGTGGGTCGCCGCGCTCGGGGGCGTCGCGTGGGCCGCCGGGCAGGTCACGGTGCCGACGTCGGCGCTGGGCGACCT
>JAEYNO010000349.1 GCA_023412515.1 Actinomycetes bacterium | reverse complement strand
GGCCGCTGTCGTCGCGGCGTTCGGCCCTGTCGGGTACGGCCGCTACCCCTCACGCACCGTGCCGGACGCCGCGAGCGCCTTCGTCCTGGCCCCGTTCTGGTCGGCGCCGCCCGCGGACGGCGCCGCCGCGTGGCGCGCCTCGGTGCCGTCGATGCTGCGACCCGCCGCCGGGCTGGCACCGGGCGGCGGGTGGCGGCGCGACGGCGTGTCGTGGACCCCGCAGACGTCGCTGTACGCCTGGGTTGCGGCCGAGCAGGGCGACGTCGCGTCCGCGACCCGCTGGCTCGACGTGATCGACGCCCACCGCACCGCCTCGGGCGCCATCCCCGAGAAGCTGCTGGCGGACGGCGCGCCCGCCGCCGTGGCACCCCTGGGGTGGAGCGCCGCGTGCGTGCTGCTCGCCCTGGACGCGCTCGACGCGAGGTGACCGCTGACGGGAGGGCACGGGACCGACGACGGCCCGGCCGCGAGGAGCGACCGGGCCGTGCGTCCACGCCGTGCCGACCGGCACGCCCGCGGGGTCAGACCGGGCGCACCTGCTCCGCCTGCGGGCCCTTGGTGCCCTGCCCGACCTCGAAGGCGACCGCCTGGCCCTCCTCGAGCGTGCGGTACCCGTCGACCTGGATCGCGCTGTAGTGCACGAAGAGGTCCTGGCCCCCGCCCTCGGGCGTGATGAAGCCGAACCCCTTCTCCGCGTTGAACCACTTGACCGTGCCCTGGGCCATGCCGTGCTCCTCGACGTCCGGTACCCGGGACGATCCGCCGTCGGCCCGGTGCCCGGAGCCTAGTGCGGGGCGTGGATGCGCGACCAGGGTCCGCTCAGGTGACGTGCGGGCGACCCGGCACGGTGGTGCGGCGCGCGCGGGTCAGCGTCGCGGGTCGGTGACCAGCACGACCGAGATGCCGGAGCCGGCGCGCGCGGCGTCGACGGTGATGGTCGGCACGTTCACGGTGCTCGCGACGAGGTCGGCCGTCGTGCGCAGGTCCTCCGAGGCGATGAACACCGTGGACTGCGCCGGCAGCGAGCCGCTGGCGTTGTCGGGCGTCACGGCCGTGAAGCCCGCGCCCTCGAGCTGCCCCGCCACCTCGGCCGCCAGGCCGGACACGCGCGCGCCGTTGAGCACGCGCACCGGGGTCGTGAGCACGGGCTGGGGCACCTCGACCGTCTCCTCGGGCGGCGGCTGCTCCTCACCGGTCCCGTCGCCCGGGTCCTGCGCGCCGTCCGTCGCCGGGTCCTCGGCGGGCGGGTCCTGGACCTCCCCGCTCGTACCGCTCGGCGGAGCCGCGGCGTCACCGGGCAGGTTGCCGGTGCGCGACAGGAAGGCCACAGCGCCCCACGCGAGCACGGGCACGACGACGAGCACGACGAGGAACGGCCACCACCTGCTCCACGTGGAGCGCGGGGCACGGTGCACGCCCGTCGGCGCGTCGGGCGAGATCGCGTCGAACTCGTCCTCGGGGTACGGGTAGTCGGCCTTGCTCACGGCCGCAAGGCTAACGTCTCGACGCCCCCGCACCGGGCAGGCCCGCCGCGCGGTCGCGCCGCGCGCCCGACATAGCGGGACGGACGGGGCACGGACCCGCTCAGCCCTCTGAGCCGAGACGGCGCGCGGTGCGGGCGCGCTGGCGGGAGGACCGCATGCGCCGCAGCCGCTTGACGAGCATCGGGTCGTGCGCGAGGGCCGCCGGGTCGTCGATGAGCGCGTTGAGGAGCTGGTAGTAGCGCGTGGCGGACATGTCGAACAGCTCGCGCACGGCCTGCTCCTTGGCGCCCGCGTACTTCCACCACTGACGCTCGAACTCGAGGACCTGCCGGTCGCGGTCGCTGAGGCCGTCGGCCCCGCGCGCGTCGTCGCGGACCTCGTCGCCCGGGGAGGCGGGCGCCGCGCTCGCGTCCATGGTGCCTCCTCGTGCCGGCGGTGCGGGTCGTCCTGCTCCGCGCCATGGTACGGGCGGAACCACACCGGTGTCATTCGTCCGCGCGCCGCGGCGCCGCGTCGCCCTCCGGGCCCGCGCGTGCGACGCCACGGGTAGCCTGCGGGCTCGTGACCGCGCCTCTCGACCAGCTCGTCGCACCCGACTGGGCCGCCGCCCTGGCCCCCGCCGAGCCCGCGCTGCGCGCGGCCGGGCAGTTCCTGCGCGAGGAGGTCGCCGCGGGCCACGCGTACCTTCCGGCGTCCGACGCGATCCTGCGCGCGTTCCAGCGCCCGCTCGCGGACGTGCGCGTGCTGGTGGTCGGGCAGGACCCGTACCCGACGCCGGGGCACCCCATGGGGCTGTCGTTCTCGGTGCAGCCCGACGTGCGGCCGCTGCCGCGCTCGCTCGCGAACGTGTTCCGCGAGCTCGTCGACGACCTGGGGGTCCCCGCCCCCACGAGCGGCGACCTGTCGCCGTGGGCGGACCAGGGCGTGATGCTGCTCAACAGGGTCCTCACGGTGCGGCCGGGCGCGCCGGCGTCGCACCGCGGCCGCGGCTGGGAGCAGGTCACCGACCGCGCCATCGCGGCCCTCGTGGAGCGCGGCGGGCCGCTCGTCGCGGTGCTGTGGGGCCGCGACGCGCAGTCGTTGCGCCCGGCGCTGGGCGACGTCCCCGTGGTCGCGAGCCCGCACCCGAGCCCGCTGTCCGCGAGCCGCGGGTTCTTCGGGTCGCGGCCGTTCTCGCGGGTCGACGCGCTGCTGCGCGAGCAGGGTGCCGCGCCGGTGGACTGGCGCCTGCCGTGACCCGACGGCGCATGATGGGCCCATGACGTCCGCGCGCGACCCCGAGGGCCCCACCGCTCCGCGACCCGCCGACGCCCCGCCGGGCGACGCCGCGGGAGGCGACCCGCCGCGGTGGTCGCGGTACGTCGCGGTCGGCGACTCGTTCACCGAGGGGCTGTGGGACGCGCCCGACGGCGAGGACGCACCGCTGCGCGGGTGGGCCGACCAGCTCGCGTCGCACCTGTCGGCGCGCCGCACGGCCGCGGGCCTGCCGGCGCTGGAGTACGCGAACCTCGCGGTGCGCGGGCGGCTCATGCGCCCGATCCTGGCCGAGCAGCTGCCCGCCGCCCGGGCCATGACGCCGGACCTCGTGAGCCTCGTGGGCGGCGGCAACGACATCCTGCGCCCGTCGGTCGACGTCGACCGCGTCGCGGCCGACCTCGAGCGCGCGGTCGCGCGGCTGCGAGCGGACGGCGCCGACGTCCTGCTGTCGACCGGCTTCGACGCGCGCGAGAGCCCCCTGGTGCGCACGACGCGGAGCCGCACGGGCGTGTTCAGCGCGCACGTGTGGTCGATCGCGCGGCGGCACGGCGCCTTCGTGCTGGACCTGTGGGGCATGCGCAGCCTGCTGGACTGGCGCCTGTGGGCCGAGGACAGGATCCACCTGACGACCGACGGGCACGCACGCGTCGCGCAGGCCGCGCTCGTGGCGCTCGGCCTGCCGCCCGACCGGCCCGACTGGGACGACCCGCTCGCGCCGCTCCCCCCGGTGCCGCGCCTCGAGCGCGTGCGCGCCGACGCGCACTGGCTGCGCGAGCACGCCTACCCGTGGGCCACGCGGCGGCTGCGGCGCCGGTCCTCGGGCGACGCGCGCGTCGCGAAGCGGCCCGACCCGCTGCCGGTCGAGTGACGCGCCCGCCCGCCGTCAGGGGCAGGTGAGCAGGCCGCCGGAGCCGGTGAGGTCGCCGCGCAGCTGGATCGACGACGTGCGCCCGTCCTGCACCTGGTGGAACGACCCCCACGCGGTCGTGCCGCGCACGGTCACGACGCGCGGCGCGTCGTCGCACGCGCTCGCCGCGACCCGCACGAGCCCGCCGGTGCCGTCGGTCAGCGCCCGCGCGAGGAACGGCAGCTCGGGGTCGGACAGGTCGACGTCGACCTGCCACGTGACGGGCGTGGGGCTCGTCGAGGACACGACGACGTTGGCGAGCCACGTGGTGGGCGTCGGGTAGCCCCACTGCTGGCGGTTCACGAGGGTCGCCGTGCAGGACGCGGCGGGGTCGTCCGGCACGCTGCACCGCAGGAACGGCTGCGGCCCGCTCCAGGTGGACGGCACCAGCCAGCCGTCGACGGTGACGCGGGGCACGAGGCCGGCGGCGGGCGTGAAGGCGCCGCCGTCGACGGTGGTCGTCGCGGCCGCGGTCGCCTGGCCGGCGAACCGGCGCGACTGCGCGGCGGACGTCGTCACCGCGGGGTCGTAGAGGGTGACGACGAGCGGCCGCCCGGCGCACGCGGGCTGCACGCCGGAGACGCGCACGGCGGTGCCGGAGACGGGGACGACGGTGACGGGCGCCTCCTGGCAGCGCTGCACCGTGGCAGCCCACGCGCGGGCGCCCGCGCCGGTGAGCGGCAGGCCGGCCGCGGAGGCGACCTGCGCGGCGAGCACCACGAGGGTGACGGCGAGCACGGCGGCACCGCTGAGGGTCACGGCGATGCGGCGCACCGCCCGGCGCCGGGTCACGTGCGCACCCGGGGGGCGGACGGCCACACGACGAGCGCGAGCGCGAGGACGAGCACGCTGGCCCACACGCCCGGGGTCGCGGCCCAGCCGACGGCGAGCCCGAGGCGCGGGACGTGCAGGACCTCGACGCCGACGACCTCGTCCTGCGTCGGCGTGAACGGGTCCGCCGCGTCGTTGTTGTCGCCCTGCAGCCGCCACCCGTCGGGGCCGCCGCCGACGACGCGGTGGATGATGCGCGCGCCGTCGAGCGCGGCGGGGCGGTAGATGACGACGTCGCCGACCCGCGGCACGCCGCAGCGCGCGACCACGACGTCACCGGTCCGGTAGGTGGGCTCCATCGAGTGCCCGGAGACGAGCGTGAACGACGTGCAGCCGCCGAGGTTGGTGGGCCACAGCAGCAGCACGGCGACGGCGGTCGCGACCCAGCCGGCGGCCGTCCGCGCAGCACGCAGCACCCGCCGGGTCCCGGCGGGTGCTGCGAGCTGGACGCGGGGCACGGTCAGGCGCCGTACACCGTGACGGCGACCTTGCTGATGCTGTCGATCTGCGCGGGCGTCAGCGCCGACCCGAACGCGGGCGTGCCGCCGTTGAGCGTGAGCGTCACGGCGCCGCCGGACGCGGGCACGGTGCCGCTGTAGGTGGCGCCGATCTGGGTGCCGGACGCGGAGCCGAGCGCGACCTTGACGGTCTTGCCGCCGCAGGCGGCGTCGAACGACGAGAGGGTGAGCGCGTCGGACTCGGCCGCGAAGCCGAACTGCGCGCCGGTGCCCAGCGAGCCGGGCGTGCCGGACGCGAGACCGTAGGAGACGGCGACGGTGCTGGTCTGGCAGACCGCGGTCGTGACGGCGGCCGTACCGGCCTGCGCGACCGACGCGGACGTGCCGTTGACGTTGAGCTGCGACGCGGACGCGAGCGACAGGCCGGCGACACCGAGCACGGCGAGACCGACGGCGAGGAGCTTGCGACGGTTGGCGCGCTTGGAGGACGTGGACACGGGAGGACCTCTTCTTGGACAGGTGTTCAGGTGGGTTCCTCTCCACTATCGATCGGGCCGCTCACCCCTCCGGCGCAGGCCTAGGTGAAAACTCCCGGGGGTCGTCGGAGATGCCCGAGTTCTTCACCCGCGAACACGGCGGAAAACGCCTTCTTCGAGACGCGTACCCGCAGGTCAGAGGGACTTTCGTCCTAGGCCGGACGAGTGGCGCGGGTCACTCTCCCGCGCCGGTCGCGACCGCGTCTGCGGGCCGCGTCACGGCAGCCCCGACGGGCTCAGTCCGTGCGGTCCTCGCCGGCCAGGACGCCCAGCGGCAGGCGCGCGTCGACCACCGCGCCGCCGCCGGGGCCCGGCCCGACGTGCAGCGAGCCGCCCGCGATCCGCAGCCGCTGCGCGAGCCGCGCCGTGCCTGTCGTCGGGTCGGGCTCCTCGGGCGCGTCGAACGACCCGCCGTCGTTCGCGACCACGACGTCGAGCACGCCGTCCGTGACGTCCATCCGCACGTCCACGCGCGACGGCGGACCGTGCTTGAGCGCGTTCGTCACGGCCTCCTCGACGACCCGCACCACGAGCAGCCGCTCGGGGATCGTCAGCCCGCCGCGCGTCGGGTCGTCGACGTGCCGCAGGTCCTCACCGACCTGCAGGTTGGTCGCGATCGTCGCCGGCAGGCGCCCGAGCAGCGCCCGCACGGCCGGCACGACACCGAGCTCGAGCCGGTCGGGGTACAGCAGCCGGCTCATGCGCCGGACGTCGAGGTCGCGCGCCTCCGCGAGCTGCGACCGCACCCAGCGCACGTCGGCCGTCGCCGCCGGCAGCGTGCCCTCGGTCGCGGCCTGCACCGCGTCGAGCCGCGCGTCCACCAGCACCAGGCGCTGCTGCAGCGTGCCGTGCAGCCCCTCGGCGACCGCGCGCCGCACCCGGATCTCCTCGTCCTCGAGCGCCCGCACGGCCATCTCGACGCTCACCGCCTCGCGCTCGGCCGCGCGGGTCGCGGCGCGCGAGCGCCGCAGCGACACCATCGAGGCCATGCCGATCGCCGTCGAGATCAGCGCGATGAGGGTGCCGGTGAGCGCCTCGGCGCCCAGCGCCCGCACGTCGTGGAGCGGGTAGACGCCCACCACGAGCTGCGCGGCGACGCGCAGGGCCCCCATGAACGCGGCGGCCAGCACGCCGCGCAGCAGGACCGTCGCGACCTTCGACGCGACGTGGACGCGCAGCACCACGAGGGCCGCGACCAGGCCTGCGACGGCCACGCCGTTGGCCACCAGCCGACGCCACAGCTCGACCGCGCCCCACTCCGGCAGCAGCTGCGAGTAGATCCACGCGCTCTGCAGCGCGGCGCCCAGCGCGTAGCCGAGCGCGACGACCCCCGCGCCGCGCAGCAGGGCACGCCGGTCGGCGGCCTCGTCGCCGTCCCGTCCCGGGACAGCGGCGGGCACGTCCTCCTGTGCGCCCTGCATGCTTTTCACCCCACCCGACGCCCTCGTCCGCGACGCGTCCGCCTGCGTCGACGCGCCTGCGTGACGATACTTGTCCCGATGACTTCAGCCACCCCGCCACGACGACTGCGCGTCGCGGTCGTCGAGGACCAGCCGCTGTTCCGCTCGATGCTCGAGCGGTCGTTCGCCGACGCCGGCGGCTTCGAGGTCGTCACGTCGCTCGGCTCCGCGGTCGAGGCGCGCGCCGTGCTGTCGCCGGGCGTCGTGGACGTCGTGGTGCTCGACATCGACCTGCCCGACGGCAACGGCATCGCGCTCGGCGTGACGCTGCGCCGCTCGCAGCCGTCGCTGGGCATCCTGCTGCTGTCGGCGCACGACGCGATGGACCTGCTGCTGGACCTGCCGCGCGACGTCGCGCACGGCTGGGGCTACCTGTCGAAGACGTCGACGACGAGCGAGGCGACGCTGCTGCACGCCGTGCGCGCGGCGGCGGCGGGCGAGACCGTGCTGGACCCGGCGCTGCTCGAGCGGGTCGCGCCGCGGGCCGGGTCGAGCGTCGCGCGCCTCACGCAGCGCCAGTACACCGTGCTGCGGCTGCTGGCGCAGGGCCTGTCGAACGCGGGGATCGCGGCCCAGCTCGGCATCACCGAGAAGTCGGTGCAGAACCACGTCTACGCGGTCTACACGACCCTCGGCATCGACACCGACCCCGCCCGCAACCCGCGCGTGAGCGCGGCGCTGCGGCTGCTCGAGGAGACCGGCCCCGCCCTCTGAGCACGGTGCCCGCCGCGGGACCACGGTCCCTGCCGCGGAACGCCGGCGGCGCCGCGCGCCGCGGCGTGCGAGCCTGGTGCGGCACATCGTCGAGGACTCGAGGAGGACGTCGTGGTGCTGATCGGCGCGCACGTGCGCGGGGACGACCCGGTGGCGGAGGCGCAGCGCGTCGGCGCGCAGGCCGTGCAGGTGTTCCTGGCCGACCCGCAGGGCTGGAAGAAGCCCGTGCGCCGCCCCGACGCGGACGCGCTCGTCGCCTCGGGCCTGGGGATCTACGCGCACGCGCCGTACCTCGTGAACGTCGCGTCGACCAACAACCGCATCCGCATCCCGAGCCGGAACATGATCGCGCAGCACACCGCGGCGGCCGCGGACCTGGGCGCGCGCGGCCTCGTCGTGCACGGCGGGCACGTGGGCGACGGCGACGACGTCGCGGTCGGCTTCGACAACTGGCGCAAGACGTTCGAGCGCGCGACGTTCCCCGTGCGCGTGCTGGTCGAGAACACCGCGGGCGGCGAGAACGCGTGCGCGCGCACGCTCGACCGGTGGGCGATGCTCTGGGACGCGATCGGCGGCTACGACGTCGGCGTGTGCCTCGACACGTGCCACGCCTGGGCGGCGGGCGAGGACCTCGAGACGATCGTCGAGCGGCTCACCGCGATCACGGGCCGCATCGACCTCGTGCACGCCAACTCGTCGCGCGACCCGCACGGGTCGAGCCGCGACCGGCACGCGTCGTTCGCGGACGGCACGATCCCGCCCGAGCTGATCGCGCACGTCGTGCGCGAGGCGGGCTGCGACGTGGTCGTCGAGACCCCCGCCGAGGGTCAGGCCGACGACGTGGCGTACCTGCGCGAGGCGCTCGGCGCCTGAGCGCGGGGCCCGTCGGCGGGTGGAGCCCCCTGTCGGATTCGAACCGACGACCCCCTGTTTACAAGACAGGTGCTCTGGCCAGCTGAGCTAAGGAGGCGAGGCGGCCAGGGTACCGGCCGTGACGCGCGCGGGCGCCCGCCCCGACGAGGGGACGAGCGCCCGCGGCGGCGGTCAGCCCTTGGCGGCGACGGCCTGGTTGATCGCGTCGGTGAGCGCACCGGTCGTGTACAGGTCGCCCTCCCACTTCTTGCCGTCGATGAGGATCGTCGGCGTGCCGAGGCCACCGAGGTCGGTCTGCGCCTGCTGCGTGGTCGCGGCCACGAACGGCGCGTACGTGCGCCACGTGCCGTCGCGCGACTCGGTCTCGGAGTCGGACGTCGCGACCTCGTAGGAGCCGTCGACCGTCGCCGTGAACTGGTCGACCACGGACTGCGGGACGCCGACGCCCAGGGCGATCTCGGCGATCTCGGCGTCCTTGAGGCCGTTCGTGTTCTCCTCGGGCTGGTTGTCCTCGGTGTACAGCGCGCTGACGAAGTCGACGTAGTGCTCGGGGTCCTGCGCGGCGACCACGGCGGCCGCGTTGGCGGCGCGCGTCGAGTAGAACGTGCCGCGCGACGTGCCGTCGAGGAACGAGATGTTCTTGTAGACGACGGTCACGCCGCCGGCCTCGGCGAGACGCTCGAGCTCGGCGCCGTTCGCGCGGTCGAACATGCCGCAGTAGGGGCACATGAAGTCGAAGTAGACCTGGACCTCGACGTCGTCGGGCACGGCCGTGCCGACGCCCTCGGAGCTGACCGGCACGCCGCCGGCGTCGTCGGCCGCGTCGGGGCGCTCGACGTCGGCGAGCGCGGGCACGACCGTGTTGGCGGTGCCGCCGGCGTAGACGACGTCGCCGTAGGCCTCGGCGTTGGCCTGGCCCTGGCGGACGATGCCGAAGACGATCGCGCCGAGCACGACGACGGCGGTGACGAGGCCGCCGATGGCGATGAGCCGGGTGCGCTTGGCCTTGCGCTCCTGCTCCTGACGCATCGCGAGGGCCTTGGCGCGCGCCTCGTCGCGGCGCTGCGCCTTGGAGGGACGGGGGTCGTTCGTGGGCATGGGTGCTCCTGGGTGGGGCCGGCGGACCGGCGGGGACGTGCGGGCGGGCGCTGCTCAGCGCGCCGGCGGTCCCCGGTGCGGCCGGGCCGGGTCGAGCACGCGCCCCGCGGGGACC
>JAEYNO010000196.1 GCA_023412515.1 Actinomycetes bacterium | reverse complement strand
ACGAAGCGCTGACCGACCTCGGGCATGACGTGACCCTGGCCCACGACGGCGACGATGCCGTACGCCAGCTCGGCGGCGAGGCGCGCTTCGACCACGTGGTCACCGACATCAGCATGCCGCGCGGCGTGTCCGGCCTGGAAGTGGCCGCCGAAGCCGCGCGCCTGCAGCCGGATGCGAGGGTGCTGCTGGTGTCCGGCTACCAGCGTTCGCAGCTGCCGTCGCTGCCCGAGGGCGCGCGCGACCTCGGCACCACGGCCGCGGCCGCGCAGCTGACGATCGCCGGGATGATGGTCGGCGGCGCGCTGGGGCAGCTCGTCATCGGGCCGGTGTCGGACCGGTTCGGGCGGCGCCTGCCGGTGCTCGTCGGCGTCGCGCTGCACGTCGTGACGTCGCTGCTGTGCGCGATCGCGCCGGCGATCGTGCCGCTCGTCGCGCTGCGGTTCGCGCAGGGGTTCTTCAACGCCGCCGCGACGGTCGTCGCGATGGCGCTCATCCGCGACCGGTTCGTCGGGTCGGACGCGTCGCGCCTGATGTCGCGGCTCATGCTCGTGATCGGCGTCGCGCCGCTGTTCGCGCCGTCGGTCGGCGGGCTGATCGCCGGCGAGCTGGGGTGGCGCGCGGTGTTCGTCGCGCTCGCGCTGTTCGGTGCGTCCGTGTGGGTCCTGGTGCTGCTGAAGATGCCCGAGACGCTGCCCGCCGAGCGGCGCCGACCGGGCGGCGTGCGCACCGCGCTCGCGGGGTACGCGCACCTGCTGCGCGACCGACACTTCGTGGCGCTCGCGGTGCTGCCGGGCCTCATGATGGCGGTCCTCATGACGTACGTCGTCGCGTCGCCGTTCGTGCTGCAGGAGGGCTACGGCCTCACCGAGCACCAGTTCGCGCTGCTGTTCGCGGTGAACGGCCTCGGGCTCGTGCTCGGCGCCCAGGTGAACGCCGCGATCGTGCGGCGCGTGTCGCCCATCCGGATCCTGCGCGTGGTCCAGGTCGCGACCGTCGTGCTCACGGGCCTGCTGCTGGTCGTCGCGCTCACCGGCGCGGGTGGCCTGTGGGGGCTGCTCGTCGTGCTGTGGCTCGTGCTCGCGCTGGTCAACTTCGCGCCGCCCAACGCGTCGGCGATCGCGCTGGGCCGGCACGGCGCGATCGCGGGCACGGCCGCGGCGTTCATCGGCGCGTGCCAGGCCGGCCTGGGTGGTCTGGTGAGCAACCTGTCGGGCCTGTTCGGCGGTGACGCGGTCGCGATGGCCGCGGTCATGACGGGCACGAGCGTGCTCGCGCTCGCGATCCTCGCGTTCGCGACGCCCGCGTTCCGCCGCGGCGGGGCGTGGTCGCTGGGCTGACGCGCCCGCGACGGCGGTCGCCCGTCAGGCGCCGAACGCCCCCCGCAGCCGCGCGACCGCGTCCTCCAGCACGTCCCGACGCTTGACGAACGTGAACCGCACCCACGTGCGCAGCGCGTCGTGCGCGGCGGAGCCCGGGCGCGTGAAGGCGCTGACCGGCACGCCCACGACACCGGCCCGCGCGGGCAGGTCGCGGCAGAACGCGACGCCGTCGCGAGCGCCGAGCGGTGCGGCGTCGGCGAGCACGAAGTAGGTGCCGTCGGGTCGCACGACGTCGAAGCCGGCGTCGCGCAGGCCCGCGAGCAGCAGGTCGCGCCGCTCGGTGAGCGACACGACGAGCTCGTCGACCCACGCGAGCGCGGCCGGGTCGGTGAGCGCGAGCGCGACCGCCGGCTGGAACGGTGCGCCCGACACGTACGTGAGGAACTGCTTGACCGTGCGCACCGCCGTCACGAGCTCAGCCGGGCCGGTGACCCAGCCGATCTTCCAGCCGGTGAACGAGAACGTCTTGCCGCTCGACGACACCGTGAGCGTCCGGCCCGCCATGCCGGGCAGCGTCGCGAGCGGCACGTGCCGCACGCCGAGCACCAGGTGCTCGTACACCTCGTCGGTCACGACCAGCAGGTCGTGCGCGACCGCGAGCCGCGCGACCGCGGCGAGCTCGTCGGCCCGCAGCACCGCGCCCGTGGGGTTGTGCGGCGAGTTGATCAGCAGCAGCCGCGTGCGCGGCGTCACGGCCGCGGTCAGCGCGTCGACGTCGAGCCGGAACCCGTCGGGCGTCGCGCGCAGCGGCGCCGTGGTGTGCGTGGCGCCGGCCATCGCGACGACCGCCGCGTAGGAGTCGTAGTACGGCTCGAGGGTCAGCACCTCGTCGCCGGGGCCGACGAGCGCGAGCACGGCCGCCGCGAGCGCCTCGGTCGCGCCGGTCGTGACCAGCACCTGCGTCTCGGGATCCACGACGAGGCCGTACCGGTCGCGCTGGTGCGCCGCGACCGCGGCGCGCAGCAGCGCGATCCCGGGCCCGGGCGGGTACTGGTTGACGCCCGCGAGGACGGCGTCCGCCGCGACGCGCGCGACCGGGGCGGGGCCGTCGACGTCGGGGAACCCCTGGCCGAGGTTGAGGGCGCCCGTGCGTGCGGCGAGCGCGGACATCTCCGCGAAGACGGTCGCGCGGACCGTGCCGTCGGCGTCGAGGAGCCCCGACGCCGCCGCGACCTGCTGCCACCGGCTGCTCACGCCCGCGAGCATAGGGCGGCGCGCGCCGCCCGTTCCGGTCAGGTCCGACCGGTGGCGCGCCCGGCCCGGGTCAGAGCAGCCCGGCCGCCGCGAGCAGCCCGCTGACGACCAGGAGGGCGAGCGACGCCCACGCGGTCACCACCCACCACTCGGCGCGGTGGCGTCGCATCTCGCGGCTGTGCGTGCGGACGGCCATACCCCCACGATCGGCAGGTGCGGGCCGCTCGACAACGTCTGCGCCCGTGCGTCGTGAAGTTCACCCGGTCGGCCGCGTCGGCCGCGCGCGGGCCCGTCGCGCGCAGCTCAGCGCGTGGCGGTCGCCAGGTCCTGCCCGAGGCTCGCGAGCTGCTCGCCGAGCTGCTGCAGCGCGCCGCCGGCCTCCGACCCCGCGCCCGTGGTCACGGCGTCGAGCTCGGCGCGGGCGGCGTCGACCTTGTCGCGCGCGGTCTGCAGCGCGTCGGCCGAGGCCGCCTCGCCGTCGGCCTTCGCCTGCTCGAGCGCGGTCCGCGCGTCGTCGACCGCCGAC
>JAEYNO010000121.1 GCA_023412515.1 Actinomycetes bacterium | reverse complement strand
CGGACAGTGAATACTCGATACCGACAACTGTAACCGTATCGACCAGCGGCGGAGCGAAGGTTAGCGGCGTTACATACCCTAGAGGCAAGAACAAGAAGTTTCAGTTCTCGCCGAATACGATAAATATCTACGAGGGCCGGGTGGTGTTCCCGTTCACATTGACGGTGCCGAAGGGATTTAAGGGAAATGTGGTTCGGGTGACGGCCCGGGTGCGTTTTCAGGCGTGTACTGATGAGGTGTGTTACGCTCCAAGGACGGAAACAGTGACACTGTCAGCCCGCGTCCGGTGAGGGGCCCGAGAGCATTCCGATAACAGATAAGAGCCGGCCCGTCTTTCCGAGGCGGGCTTTTTCGCGCCTGTAGGAAAAGAAGAGATCGGTCCGCTCGAGAGTGCAGAGGGAGGAGGTATAGATGTTTTGATCTTCTACGCCTGTGGATGTTAGCTGATCGCGATTAGCCATATCGAGATCGATGAGGGCGTGGCCGGGACGGGTTTCGGTGAGATAGCTTGCGGCATTCGAGAAGTTCGCCTCGAACGCTCGGATCACGTCTTCGCCGATCTCGTAATCGCGGCCGCACGCTGAGGGGCCGATGGCGGCGATGAGGTCGGCGGGATCGGACCCGTAAGTCGACTGCATCGCCTTGACCGCGTTTTGAACGATGCCAGCGGCGGTACCCCGCCATCCGGCGTGAACCGCTGCGAAAGCCCCGCGCTTTCGATCGCCAAGCAAGACGGGTACGCAATCGGCGGTCTTTACACCGACGAGTATCCCGGGAAGGTGTGAGATGAGGGCATCGAATTTTTCCTCGGTGCGGCTTGCGGCGTCCATTGAATCTACATCTTTTACGTCGCTGCCGTGGACCTGCCAGGCGGTGGAGAGCGTGTAATTGTCAGGAAACAGCGAAAGAAACAAGGCCCGGTTGGCTTGTATATTTTCGGCACTGTCGTCGTCAAAGCCGGCGAGATTGAGGTCGTTTTCGGGCATGGGGGATACGCCGCCGAGCCTGCTCGAAAATCCGTTCGCGAAGCCGGCGCCCTCGAGTGCCTCACAGACCAGCATCTTAAGGTGGCCTTGCTCTCGCCAATAAAAGCCTTTGTCTGGTAAAGTTTCCACGGAGCCCGCGTCCGCTTTTTTAGCTGCAATGATCGTCTCGGTCGGCATAGATATTATCGAAGTCTATCGCATACGCGATTCCATAGCCAGAACCCCGCGGTTTGCGGAGCGGGTGTTTACCGACGGTGAAAGGG
This sequence comes from Actinomycetes bacterium, assembly GCA_023412515.1. Lineage (GTDB taxonomy): Bacteria > Actinomycetota > Actinomycetes > Actinomycetales > Cellulomonadaceae > Cellulomonas. Next base: position 3,015 of record JAEYNO010000121.1, on the reverse strand, counting down.
AATATTGTGAATCGAAAGGAAAGGGCTCGGACCAGTCGTTCGCAGCTCGGTTTGCTGCCAAGGAGGCGTTTATGAAAGCGCTGCGGTCAGGCTGGCGGGGCGAACTTGCCTGGCACGAAGTGGAGGTCGTTTCGGACGACGCCGGGGCACCGTCGCTGAAAGTGACGGGGGAAGCAGAGCGGCGAATGCGGGAGATGGGAGCGGACCGGGTCCATTTGTCGATATCGCATACGAAAGAGCACGCAGTCGCATACGTGCTCCTCGAAAGATCCTGAATCGGCGTTAGGAGGCGGTTTCGCCCTGTACCTTCGCGTAGCCGGAGAGACTTTATGCCTGTGCGATGGTGTTATCGTCATCTTTGTCGGTGACCGCATCCGGAGGGACGGGGGCGCCGTGCTCGACCCAAGCGAGCAAAAGGCCCATGTTGGTATTGATGAACGAAAGCTTACGGCCCTTGGGATCTCGGCCAATGCCGGCGAGGATCTGACGGATCTTCGCCGTGGCGTCCATCAACTCTTCATCGTGAAAGTTAGACCGCTCGGCGGTTAGCACCCGAGCTTCGAAACAACTGCCGTCTCCCTCTGAGCATCCGGCGGCTTCCTTAGTTACCTGAATATTAAATCCACAACGTTTTCCTGAACACGACATCGAAATGCCTCCTTATTTCAATCGATAAAACTATAGGAGTGAAAAGGGAGCCTATCTAAAATCACTAATAACGACCACGTCGGACGACTCGGTTCCGCGGGAGAGGGCGAGCCGGCCGGTCGTTCGGGAGAGATCGAACCGGTATATTCTTTCAGATTCGAACTCGGTGATGCGACGGGGAGCGCCGCCGTCGAGCGGCTGCAGCCACATATTAAAAGTGTCGTCAATATTTCGGACGAAAAGAAAGCCCGATCCATCGTTGGCCCATCTGAAATTTCGCGATGCGACCACTTCGGGCATGTCGAGCACACGGAGCGGTTCGCCGCCATCGATAGAAATGATGCCGAGTTTCGATCCCTCGCGCGGGCGGCTTCCAAGTTCGAAAGCGATGCTGCGGCCATCGGGGGAGATCTCAGGCCGGCCTGATTCATAATCGGTAAGCCGGACCGGCTCTCCGCCGTCGAGACGGACCTTCCAGATGGTGGTCCGGTTGGATTCGTCAGTGAGGTCATAGACGACCCACTGGCCGTCGGGCGTGAATTCGGGCTCGCCGGCGATGCCGGGCTGATCGACCAATTTTACTTCGTCTTCGCCGCTGGAGTTCATCCGCCAAAGGGACGGGTTGCCATCGCGTGTGGAAATGAAAACGATATGCCGGCCGTCAGGCGAAACGGCGGGCGAGAAGTTGGACCCGGCGTTGAACGTGAGCTGGCGCTGGCCGTCGCTGCCGGTGACCCAAAGGTCCTGGCTGCCGGCAAGGCGAACGGTGTAAACCACCCGCCCATCGGGCATCCACGAAACACCGGACATTCCTTCGTCACGGCCCAGTTCCCGCGTGACGCGATCGGCGGCAGCCGCACCGGCCCCGTCCGCGCTCCAGATATTCACCAGACGCTCCTGACGGACGCTGGCAATGGAACTGCCGTCGGCGCTGACGCTGATGCCCTGATAGCTGTTGGGGTCGTTCGTTATCCGCCGTACATCGCCGTCTGGGTATGAAACAAACCAGACCTGCGCAAGCTGAGTTTCGAGGTCGCGTGCGGTCATTACGAGGCCGCCGCCGTCCGGCAGCCATTTTACACCGCCAATGCGGAGCCACGGCGGACCGGGGATCGGGGTGATGTTACCGGTGGCGAGGTCGACCTCGACCAGTCTGCAGCGGCTGTCGGAGGCAGAGTAAATGGCTGCCACTAATTTTGTCGCGTCCGGCGACCATGCGGTCACCAGCCAACGATCACCGGGGGCACTCTCAGCGATCGTTTTAGGTTCTCCGCCTTCGATGGAAGACACGACCAGGGCGGTCTCACCCTTGATAAAACTAAAACGGCGGCTGTCCGGCGAAAATGCGATATGGCCACCGATGTGCGTCCGGATGCGGCGCGGAGAGCCCCCGAGGACCGGGATCTCGAAGAGGGTCGCGGTGCCGGTGCCATCGTCGATACTGTAATAAATGTGATTACCGTTGGGAGAAAAGGTCAAGCCCATATACTTCGACCGTGACGGAGCCACAAGCTCGACGGAACTGGGCACCTCTACCTGTTTGACCCAGAGAGACTGGTCCCCCTCGCTTTCCGACACGTACGCGACATATTTGCCGTCGGGGGAAAGAGCGACCTGCTCAGTAACGATGTCGCCCGATGTCGTGGCCCGGGTGAACCGCATTCGCTGAAATGCCTCGGCTGTTGCCGGAGCGGTGTAATTGGCGAACCAGGCGCCGATACCGGTGACCGCAAGGATGCCGACGATGACGGCCAGGCCGGCACGCATTGGGTGCAGTTTGAACTCCTCGATCAGCCGGGATATTGAGCTGGTCGCAAAACCGGTGTGCCCGGTCGATATCGGCCGCGTGATGCCGGATGCCGTGGATTGTCGGAAACCGGGGTCGCTGATCCGGGCGGCGCGTTCGAGCGAACCGATCTCAAGATTGAGATCCACGCGGATATCTTTCAGGTCAGCCAGGAGCTCACGGACGGTCTGATACCTTTCCTCCCGATTTTTGCGGAGGCATTTCCGGATAAGGGCTTCGATATCGCGCGGGACGTCCGGAACAAGCTCGGAAAGCGGCTGCGGTTCCGTATGGAGGATCGCACCGATCACATCGACATAGTTTTCACCGGAGAAAGGCAGTTTGCCGGAAAGCATCTGGAACAGGACCGTGCCAAAGCTGAAGATATCAGAACGGCCGTCGACCTCTTTTCCTCGGGCCTGCTCGGGCGACATATAAGACGCTGTCCCGAGGATCTTCCCGGGATTTGTACGGTGGGCGATGGTCTCAGCCTCAGGATCTGAAGTGCCGTCGTTTTCGGTGAGCTTTGCCAGGCCGAAATCGAGAACCTTAACCAACCCGTCGGGGCGAATGATAATGTT
>JAEYNO010000061.1 GCA_023412515.1 Actinomycetes bacterium | reverse complement strand
CAACTCCCCGGCCGAGACCTACCTGCGCGGCGACCTGGTGATCGCCGCGGCCCGCGCGGCCGGGGCCGACGCCGTCCACCCCGGGTACGGCTTCCTGTCCGAGAACGCGGGCTTCGCCGCCGCGGTCGAGGCCGCCGGGATCGCGTTCGTCGGCCCGACGCCCGCGCACCTCGAGGTGTTCGGCGACAAGCACCGCGCGCGCGAGGCCGCGCGGGCCGCGGGCGTCCCGCTGATCGCCGGCAGCGGTCTGCTCGACGACGTCGACGCGGCGCTCGCCGCGGCCGAGGCCGTCGGCTACCCGGTCATGCTCAAGGCCGTCGGCGGGGGCGGCGGCATCGGCATGCAGGCGTGCGACGGGCCCGACGCGCTGCGCGAGGCGTACGGCCGCGTGCAGCGGCTCGCGGTCGCGAGCTTCGGCAGCGGCGGCGTGTTCCTCGAGCGCTTCGTGCGGCGTGCCCGCCACCTCGAGGTCCAGGTCTTCGGCGACGGCGCGGGGCGCGTGGTGAGCCTGGGCGACCGGGACTGCTCGTTGCAGCGCCGCAACCAGAAGGTCCTGGAGGAGGCGCCCGCCCCGGGGCTGCCCGCCGACGTGCGCGAGCGCCTCGCGACGTCGGCCCGCGCGCTCACGGCCTCGGTCGCGTACCGCTCGGTCGGCACGGTCGAGTACGTGTACGACGTCGAGCGCGGCGACGTGTCGTTCCTCGAGGTCAACACGCGCCTGCAGGTCGAGCACCCCGTCACCGAGGAGATCACGGGCGTCGACCTCGTCGGCTGGATGCTGCGCCTCGCGCGCGGCGACGCCGACCTGGCCGCCGAGCTCGCGGCCCTGCCCGACGACGGCCCCGCGCGTCGCGGCCACGCGGTCGAGGCGCGCGTCTACGCCGAGGACCCGCGCCGCGGCTACCGGCCCAGCGCGGGCCTGCTCACGCACGTCACGTACCCGCCGGGCGTGCGCGTCGACGCGTGGGCCGAGGCCGGGCAGGAGGTCACGAGCCACTACGACCCGATGCTCGCCAAGGTCGTCGTGCACGCCCACGACCGCACCGCCGCGCTCACCGCCGCGGCCGACGCGCTCGCGGCGACCGCGCTGCACGGCGTCGTCACCAACCTGCCGCTGCTGCGCGCCGCGGTGCGCGACGACGACGTGCGTGCCGCCGCCCACACGACCGGCACGCTCGCGGGCGTCACGGACGACGAGCCGTGGGTCGAGGTGCTGCGCCCGGGCGTCATGACGACCGTGCAGGACTGGCCCGGCCGCCTCGGGCACTGGGACGTGGGCATCAGCCCGTCGGGGCCCATGGACGACCTGTCGTTCCGGCTCGGCAACGTCGCGCTCGGCAACCCCGAGGGGGTGCCAGGGCTCGAGTGCACGCTCGGCGGCCCCGCGCTGCGGTTCAGCCACGCCGCGGTGGTGTGCGTGACCGGCGCCGACGCGCCCGTCACGGTCGACGGCGTCCGCGTCCCGCAGTGGGAGCCGGTCGACGTGCCGGCCGGCGCCGTGCTGGACGTCGGCACGCCGGACGGGGCGGGCCTGCGCACGTACGTGCTGGTCCGCGGGGGTCTCGACGTCCCCGCGTACCTCGGGTCGGCGGCGACGTTCTCGCTCGGCGGGTTCGGCGGCTACACCGGCCGGGCGCTCGCCACGGGCGACGTCCTGGTGCCCGCACCCGTCCCGGACGACGCACCCGCCGCGACCGTCGTCCCCGTCGAGGCGCGCCCCGCGCTCGTGCACGCCTGGGACCTCGCGGTCCAGGAGGGCCCGCAGCCCGCACCCACGTACTTCACGCGCGACGACATGGCCATGCTCTACGGCGCGACGTGGCACGTGCAGACGCACGCCAACCGCACCGGCATCCGGCTGTCCGGGCCCAAGCCGCGCTGGGCGCGTCCCGACGGCGGCGAGGCCGGGCTGCACCCGTCCAACCTGCACGACAACCCGTACTCGGTGGGCGCGCTCAACGTCTCGGGCGACACCCCGATCCTGCTGGGCCCCGACGGCCCGTCGCTCGGCGGGTTCGCGTGCCCCGTGACGGTCGTGGTCGGCCACCGCTGGAAGCTCGGGCAGATCCGCCCCGGGGACACCGTGCGGCTCGTGCCCGTGCCCGAGGCGACCGCCGACGCGCTGCGGGTCTCGACGGTCCGGCGAGCGGCCGCGACGGTCCCCGCGGACCTCGCGACGGGCCCCGACGGCGACGACGGCGTGCTCGCGCACGTGCCCGCCGACCCGTCCGACCCGCTGGGGCGCCCCGAGGTCCGCTACCTGCGCGGCGCTGACGACAACGTGCTGGTCGAGTACGGCCCGATGGTCCTCGACCTGGGCCTGCGGATGCGCGTGCACGCGCTCGCCGAGGCCCTGGGCGGGCTCGGGCTGCCGGGCGTCGTCGACGTGACGCCCGGGGTGCGCAGCCTGCACGTGCACGTCGACCCCGCCCTGCTGCCCGTGCGCGCGCTCGTCGACGCGCTCGTCGACCTCGAGGCCGACCTGCCCGCGACCGCCGACCTCGAGGTGCCCTCGCGGCGCATCCACCTGCCGTTCGCGTTCGACGACCCCGCGGTCGCCGACGCGATCGCGCGCTACACGGTCGGCGTGCGGCCGCAGGCCCCGTGGCTGCCGTCCAACGTCGAGTTCGTGCGGCGCGTCAACGGGCTGGCCTCGGGGGACGACGTGCTGCGCACCATGACCGAGGCCGAGTACCTCGTGCTCGGGCTGGGCGACGTGTACCTCGGCGCACCGCTCGCGGTGCCGCTCGACCCGCGCCACCGGCTCATGACCACCAAGTACAACCCCGCACGCACCTGGACCGCCGCCGACACCGTGGGACTCGGCGGGCAGTACCTGTGCGTCTACGGCATGGACTCCCCGGGCGGGTACCAGCTGGTCGGCCGCACGGTGCCCATCTGGTCCGGGCACCGCCAGCACGGCGTGTTCGAACCCGGCGTGCCCTGGCTGCTGCGGTTCTTCGACCGCATCGTGTGGCACCCCGTCACGGCCGCCGAGCTCGCCGAGCAGCGCACCGCGTTCGCCGCCGGGCGGCTCGACGTGCGCGTCGAGCACGGCACGTTCAGCTACCGCGAGCACCTCGCGCTGCTCACCGAGCACGCCGACGGCATCGCCGCGTTCCAGCGGACCCAGGCCGCCGCGTTCGCCGCCGAGCGCGCCGCGTGGGCCGCCGCGGGCGAGCTCGACGCCGCCCCCGAGGAGCCCGCGCCGGCCGCGGCGGCGACGACGCACGACGTCGAGCTGCTCGACGGCCACGTGCTCGTCGAGGCGCCCATGGTCGGGTCGGTGTGGCGCGTCGAGGCCGCCGCGGGCACCGACGTGCGCGCGGGCGACCTGCTGGTCGCGCTCGAGGCCATGAAGCTCGAGCTCGCGGTCGCGTCGCCGTCCGACGGGCGCGTCGTGCGCGTGCTGGTCGAGCCGGGGCAGCAGGTGGGACCGGGCGCACCGCTCGCGGTCCTGGCGGTCGACGCGTGAGCGCGACCGGCACGCGCGGTCGCGGCGCCC
>JAEYNO010000056.1 GCA_023412515.1 Actinomycetes bacterium | reverse complement strand
GTGTGGTTGACGACGAACAGCCGGTCGCCGCGGCGCACGGCCTCGACCCCCGCCACCGGCTCGGCGAGCAGCGCGGGCACGTCGGCCTCGCGCAGCCAGCGGTCCGCGAGCGCGTCGAGCACGTCCGCGGCCGGCTGGGTGGCGACGTACCAGCCGACGCCGTCGCCGCACGCGCGGCGCGTGACGGCCGCTTCCCCGGCGGCGTGCCCGTCGGCGAACGTCGCGACCACCTGCGCGTCGTCGACCACCAGGACGTCCTGCCAGAGCGACGCGTCACCGGCGACCTCGCCGGCGAGGCGCAGCCCCGACCCGGGGCCGCCGTCGGGCCCGGCGGTCGGCGCGACCTCCTCGACGCGCACGCCGAGCGTCCCGCGCAGGGGCCCGAGGTACCCGCCGAGGTACACGTGCAGGTCCTGGTCGACCAGCGCGGTCGCGTAGGTGACGACCAGGTGCCCGCCGCCGCGCACGTACGCGTCGTAGGCCTCGAGGTGCTCGCGGCGCGCGGCGTGCAGCAGCGGCACGACGACCAGGTCGTACGCCGTGACGTCGGCGCCCGCGGCCACGACGTCGACCGTCACGCCGCGGCGCAGGAACGGCGCGTACCAGTCGAGGAACCGGTCGACGTAGTCGAGCCGCGCGGGCGTCGCGGGCTGGTCGAGCGCCCACCACGCGTCCCAGTCGAGGACGATCGCGACGCGCGCGTCGACGCCCTGCCCCACCAGGTCGGACAGCCCCGCGAGCTCCTCGCCGAGCGCGACGACGTCGCGGAACAGCCGCGTGTCCTCGCCCGCGTGCGGCAGCATCGCCGAGTGGAACCGCTCGGCCCCGGCCGCGGACTGCCGCCACTGGAAGTGCAGGACCCCGTCAGCGCCGCGCGCGACGGCCTGCAGCGAGTGCGCGCGGTGCTGCCCGCGCGGGCGGGGCGCGTTGCGCTCGCGCCAGTTGACGGCGCTCGTCGCCTGCTCCATGAGCAGCCACGGCCGGCCCTGCCCCAGGCCGCGCATGAGGTCGCGCTGCGCGGCGAGCCGCACGTGCGCGGCCGGGTCAGCGGGGTCCGGGTAGGAGTCGTCGCTCACGACGTCGACGTGCCGCGCCCACGCCCAGTAGTCGGTGTGCGGGAAGAAGCCCATGAAGTTCGTCGTGATCGGCACGTCCGGGCTGTGGCGGCGGATCACCTCGACCTCGGCGCGGTGCAGCGCGAGCATCGCGTCGGAGCTGAAGCGCCGGAAGTCCAGGAGCTGGCCGGGGTTGCGGAACGACGGCGCCGCGGACGGCACGCCCACCTGGTCGAACGCGGTGTAACGCTGCGACCAGAAGTCGGTGCCCCACGCGCGGTTGAGCGCGTCGACCGTGCCGTAGCGGTCCTGCAGCCACGCGCGGAACGCGGCGACCGTGTGCGCGTCGTACGACAGCGCGGCGTGGCAGCCGTACTCGTTGTTGACGTGCCACATCTCGAGCGCCGGGTGGTGGGCGTACCGCCGGACCACCTGCTCGACGAGCGCGAGCGCGTGCCGCCGGTAGTCGGGCGACGACGGCGAGTAGTGCTGGCGCGACCCGAACGCGAGCCGCACGCCGTCCTCGGTGACGGGCAGCGCGTCGGGGTACCGCTGCGCGAACCACGCGGGCGGCGACGCGGTCGCGGTCGCGAGGTCGACGCGCACGCCCCCGGCGTGCAGCCGGTCGAGCACGTCGTCGAGCCACGCGAAGTCGTACTCGCCCGGGCGCGGCTCGAGGCGCGACCACGAGAACACCCCGACGGTCGCCGTCGTCACGTGCGCGCGGCGCATGAGCCGCACGTCCTCGTCCCACACCTCCTGCGGCCACTGCTCGGGGTTGTAGTCGCCGCCGTAGCGGATGCGGGGCTGTGCGGGCACGGGTGCGTCCTTCCGGGTGGTGCGGTGGTGCTCGGGTGGTGCGGGCGGGGCGTGGTGTGCGGGGTGCGGGTGGGACGCGCCCGGTCGGCCGAAGGGGGTGCCGACCGGGCGCGCCCTGCGGGCTCAGCCCGCCTCGACCGTGTAGCCCTGCTCCTGGCCGTACGTGACGTTCTGCTCCTGCCACGCCTTGAGGCCGTCGTTGATGTCGGCGCGGTTGAGGTACGACTGGCCGACGGTGTCGGCGTAGATGCTGTTGGCGTAGGCCTGCCACGGCAGGTACTGCCAGCCCTTGCCGACCGAGTTCGCGGCGTCGACCAGCACCTTGTTGATCTGCTGCCCGCCGAAGTACTCGGACTCCTGGTCGAGGAAGTCGTCGGACTCGAGGTCCGCGACCGTGGCGGGGAAGCCGCCGGACTCCAGGAAGACGTCGATCGAGTCCTGCGACGAGTTCAGCCAGCGCAGGAACCCGGCCGCGAGCGCCTTGTTCTTCGACTGCTCGAGCACGACCTGCGCCGAGCCCCCGTTCTCGGCCGTCACGGCCTCACCGCCGTCGTACGTCGGCATGGGGGCGACGGCCCAGTCGCCCGACCCGCCCGCGGCGCCGGACTCCAGCACGCCCGGCATCCACGCGCCGATGGGCAGGGACGCGATCGAGCCGTCGGCCAGCGCCGCGAACCACTCGTCGCTCCAGCCGGAGATCTCCGAGACGAGCTCCTCCTGCACGAGCGTGTTCCACGTGTCGGCCCAGCGCTGCGCGCCCTCGTCCTGCAGGTCGATCGTGACCTTCTCACCCTCGACCTGGAACGGCCGCCCGCCGGCCTGCCAGATCATCGACGTGCCGAAGCCCGCGTCGCCGCCGGCGTCGTTGGTGATGTACTTCGTGGGGTCGGCGGCGTGCAGCTGGCGCCCCGCCTCGACGTACTCGTCCCACGTGGTCGGCACCGTGATGCCGTTCTCGTCGAAGACGCGCTTGTTGTAGAACAGCGCCATCGGGCCGGAGTCCTGCGGCAGGCCCCAGATGCCGTCCTGGATCGTCACCGAGCCCCACGTCGAGGCCGTGTACTTGTCCTCCAGGTCGGCGAACCCGTAGTCGGTGAGGTCGACGAGGCTGCCGGGCAGCACGAACTGCGGCAGCGACTGGTACTCGAGCTGCGCGACGTCCGGTGCCCCGCTGCCGGCGGTGATCGCGTTCTGCAGGCGCAGGTTGTGGTCGGCGGCCGACGCGGTGTCGACGAGCTTGACCTTGACGTTCGGGTACGCGTCCTCGAACGCGGCGACCTGCGCCTCGGCCGAGGGCGTCCAGGTCCAGTACGTGATCTCGCCGCCCTTCTCCAGGGCCGCGTCGACCGCGTCGGCCGAGGCGTCGCCGCCCCCGCCGCCCCCGCTGCCGCCGTCGTCGCCGCCCGAGCAGGCCGTCAGACCGAGCGTCGCGACGAGCGCGACCGCGGCGAGCACCGCGCGGGGCCGCCGGTGGGTCCGTGCATCCATGGGGTGTCCTTCCACTTCATCGTGTGGGCCCGACGGGCCGGGGGGTGGGGTGCCCGGGCGCACTCCCGCGCCCGGGACGCTCGTCACGCCTTGACGCTCCCGGCGGTGAGGCCGGACTGCCAGTAGCGCTGCAGCAGGAGGAAGGCGACGACGATCGGCAGGATCGTCAGCACCGACCCGGTGATGACCAGGTGGAAGATCGGCGTCGAGCCGACGCCCACCGCCTGCGCGTTCCAGTTCTGCAGACCGATGGTCAGCGGGAACAGCGCGGGGTCGTTGAGCATGATCAGCGGCAGGAAGTAGTTGTTCCATGTCGCGACGACCGCGAACAGCAGCACGGTGACGATGCCCGGCACCATCATGCGCAGCGCGATCGTGAGGAACGTGCGCAGCTCGCTCGCGCCGTCGACGCGGGCCGCCTCGAGCACCTCGGTGGGCACGGAGTCCTGCGCGAAGATCCACACGAGGTACAGCCCGAACGGCGAGATGAGCGACGGGATGATGATCGCCCAGATCGTGTTGGTCAGGCCCAGCTCGGAGAACATGAGGAACGTCGGGACCGCGAGGGCCGTGCCGGGGATCGCGATGGACCCGAGGACGACCGCGAACACCGCGCGCTTGCCGGGGAAGTCGAACTTGGCCAGGCCGTAGCCGGCGAAGGTCGCGAGGACCGTCGCTCCCCCGGCGCCCACGACGACGTACAGCAGCGTGTTGGCGAACCAGCGCACGAAGATGCCGTCGTTGTACGTCAGCACCTGCCGGACGTTGTCGACGAGCGCGAAGTCGTCGGCGAACCACAGGCCGAACGAGTCGAGCAGGCCCGGCTGCGTCTTGGTGGCGTTGATGACGAGCCACGCGAGCGGCACGAGCGAGTAGACGAGGAACAGCGTCATCGCGATCGTCAGGCCGGGCGAGCGGCGCACGGGGCGGTCGGCGCGGGTGTCGAGCCGCGGGGTCGCGGCGCGGCGCAGGCGCGGGGTCGTGGTGGCGGTCATCGCGTGGCCTCCCGCTGCCCGCGCAGCTGCACGACGTAGGCGATCACGCCCGTGATCACGCCCATGACGATCGCGACGGTCGCGGCGTAGGTGACCTGCTGCCCGACGAACGACAGGTTGTAGGCGTACATGTTGGGCGTGTAGAAGGTCGAGATCACGTTCGGGACGATCGTGCGCAGGATGTTCGGCTCGTTGAACAGCTGCATCGAGCCGATGATCGAGAAGATCGTGGCGATGACGATCGCGCCGCGCAGGGCCGGGATCTTGATGGCCCGGACGATGCGCAGGGGGCCCGCGCCGTCGATCGCGGCGGCCTCGTACAGCTCGCTGGGGATCGTCTTGAGCGACGAGTAGAAGATCAGCATGTTGTAGCCGACGAACTGCCAGGTCACGATGTTGCCGATCGCGACGAGGATCCACTGCGGCGTGAGCGGGGCGAGCACCTGGCTGCCGAGCAGGTCGTTGATGTTGCCGGCGAGGCCGAACCGGTCGCCGTACATGAAGCCCCACATGAGGACGGCGACGACGCCGGGCACGGCGTACGGCAGGAAGATCGCGATGCGGAAGAAGCCCGTGCCGTACAGCCGCGCGCTGTCGATCGCGAGGGCCGCGACGAGCGCGAGCGCGAGCATGACGGGCACCTGCACGGCGAGGAACAGCCCGACGCGCCCTGCGCCCTCCCAGAACTTGGCGTCGCCGAAGACCTGGACGTAGTTCTCGACGCCCACGAACGAGCGCCCGCCGACGAGCCGGTCGCGGAAGAAGCTGAGGTACAGCGCGTAGAGGACCGGCGTGACGAACACGAACGCGAACACCGCGAGGAACGGCGCGGTGAAGAACAGGCCCGTGAACGAGCGCTGGGTCCGGCGGCGCGGGGCTGTCTCCGCGAGCGCCGGGGGCGGTGCTGCCGCCACGGACATCGTCGTCTCCCTTCGGCTGCCGACTCCTGTGTCGGCGACCCGTCGACGGTGTTAACGTCGACATCGGATGTGTTGACGTTAACATGGCGTCGTCGAGCCCCGTCAACCGACGTGATCGAACCGTGATCGGACCGCGATCCGGCCCCCGGCACAGCTGCCGACCGGCGTCACGGTACGGTCCCCCACGACGCCAGCAGCGACCGGAGAACCCCACGATGACGAGCGAGCCACCCGCCGCGGACGGCCGGGGCGTGTCCCTCATCGACGTCGCACGCCTCGCCGGCGTGTCGACCCAGACGGTGTCCCGCGTGACCAACGGCAGCCCCAAGGTCGCCCCCCGCACGCGCGACGCCGTGCTCGCCGCGATGGACAGCCTGGGGTACCGCCCCAACAGCGCCGCCCGCGCGCTGCGCCGCGGGTCGTTCCGCACCATCGGCGTCATCGTCTACGACCTCGCGTCGTACGGGAACACGCGCTCGATCGACGCACTCGCCGAGGCCGCCGCGCACCGCGGCTACTCGATCGTCCTCAACCCCGTGCGCTCGACCAGCGAGTCCGACATCAGCACGGCGTTCACGCACCTCGACGAGAAGTCGGTCGACGGCATCCTCGTCATCCGCGACGAGCACATCCACCTCGAGAACTCGACGCAGATCCCGTCCGCGACGCCCGTCGTCATCCTCGACTCCGCCGCACCCGGCGACCGGCCCGCGGTCGACGCCGACCAGCGCGGCGGCGCGCGCCAGGCCGTCGAGCACCTGCTCGACCTGGGCCACCCCACCGTCCACATGGTCGGCGGCCCGACCACGTCGCACTCCGCGTCCGAGCGCGAGGCCGAGTGGGAGCGGCTGCTGCGCGCCGCGGGCCGCGACGTGCCGCCCGTCGTGCGCGGCGACTGGAGCGCCGCGTCCGGCTACGAGGCCGGACGCGCACTCGCGGCCGACCCGGCAGTCAGCGCGGTCTTCAGCGCCAACGACCAGATGGCGGTCGGCCTGCTGCGCGCGCTGCACGAGGCGGGCCGGCGCGTGCCCGACGACGTGTCCGTCGTCGGCTTCGACGACATCGACGAGTCCGGGTGGCTGTGGCCCCCGCTCACGACGGTCCGCCAGCGGTTCGACGAGTCCGGGCGCGTCGCCGTGCTCAAGCTGTTCGAGGCCATCGAGTCCGGGCGCCGCGAGGGCAGCTTCGAGTCCGTGCCCACCGAGCTCGTGGTGCGCGGCAGCACCGGCCCGTACCGGCCGCGCGGCTGACGGGACCCGCACGGGAACCGCACGGGGCCGGCGCGCGGCCCGTGCCCGACCCGCGCGCGGATCATGGGATCTCCCGGCGGGGCCCGTACGTTGGGACCAGCAGGGCGACCCGGCCGGGCGCCGACGACGAGACGAGACGAGCAGCACGCATGAGCACCACCCGCGCAGTCCTCGAGGCCACCGACGTCTGGGCCGGCTACGGCGGCCCGCCCGTCCTCGCGGGCGTCGACCTCACGCTGCGCCCGGGCGACGCGGTCGGGCTGCTGGGCCGCTCGGGCGTCGGCAAGTCCACGCTCGTCGAGATCCTCGGCGGCGGCATGCGCCCCGCGCAGGGCCAGGTGACGCTCGACGGCATCCCGGTCGGCAAGACCCCGATGCGGCGCCGCAAGGAGGTCAAGGCGCGGCTGCGCACCGTGCACCAGAACGGCCTGGCCGGCATCGACGTGCAGCGCACGGTCGAGCAGACGATCCAGGACGCGTTCACCGAGGCCCGCAGGGCCGGCCGCACCACGAGCAACGACGTCGAGGCCGCGCTCGCCGTCGTCGGCATGCCCATCCGGTTCGTGACGCGCCGCGTCGGCACGCTCTCGGGCGGTGAGCGCCAGCGCGTCGCGATCGCCCGCGCGCTGGCCGCGCGCCCCGACCTGCTCCTGCTCGACGAGCCGCTGACCGCCGTCGACCCCGCGATGCGCGAGGAGATCGCGGGCGACATCCGCGCGCTCGTGCGCGCCGACGGCATCGGCCTGCTGGTCGCGTCGCACGACGTGCGCCTGCTCGACCGCCTGACGTCGCACGTGCTGGTGCTCGCCGAAGGCACGATCGTCGAGTCCGGGCCGCTGCGCGACGTGCTGCGCGACCCGCAGCACCCCGAGACCCGCGCGCTCGCCGAGGCCGTGCCCGAGGCGTTCGGGGCACGCCCGACCCGCTGACCCGCGGCCACCCGCCCCGCCGACGCACCGTCACCGCCCGCCCGCTGACGCACTCCGCCCGCCACCGCCCGCGCCCGCCACCCCTCTCTCCGCGAGAGCGCAATCGAGTCACGCCCACCGCCGCCGGCCGAGCGGCCCCACGCCCCGCACGCAGAACTGGATCGCCCTCTCACGAACCGACGGGAGCGAGCAGACGGGAGCGCCCGCAGCCCGACCCGTGCGCCCTCACCACCCACCCCTCTCCGCGAGAGCGCGATCGAGTCTCGTTCGCCGCAGCCGGGCGGACGGTCGCACGACGCCCACGCAGGACCGGATCGCCCTCTCACCGGCAGAGGGCGTGCGCAGCCCGACCTGGGCGGACCGGATCGCCCTCTCACGGGTGGGGTCAGTGGCGCGCAGGGAGCGAGGCGCGCGCGGCGCCCGACGAGGGCGACGACGCCGTGGTGCCGTGGGTGCGGGACGAGCGCAGCTCGCGCTCGACCTCCAGGAGCAGCAGCCCCGGGTCGGCCCACCCCGCGACCGACGCGGTGACCGCGACGCGCACGTCGACGCCGAGACCCGCGCAGGCGCCGTGCAGCCGCTGCCGCAGCGACGCACCGACCTCGCGCGCACGGTCCTCGTGGACCGCGGGCAGCAGCACGAGCGCCGCGAACGCGTCGCCGTCGAGACGGGCCACGACACCGCCGTCGGGCACCACCGCGGTGACGCGGTCGGCCAGCACCCGCAGCAGCGCGTCCCCCGCGGCGAGGCCGTGCGTTGCGTTGACGTCGTCCATGCGGACCACGTCGACCGCCGCGAGCAGCAGGCGGCGCTGCGTGCCGGGCAGCGCGTCGGACGCCCAGCGCGCGGTGGTCGCCACGAGGTGCGCGCGGCTGAACGTGCCGGTGAGCGGGTCGCGGGCCGAGCGGTCGGCGACGGCCGCCGTGAGGGCCTGCACGAGGTCGGCCGTGCTCGCGGCGGACCACGACGGGCCGGGCACGAGCACGTCGTCGTGCCGGACCGCGGCGTCGCGGGCCATCGCGGCGCGCGCGGCGTCGACGACGCTCGTCGACGCGTCGAGCACGAGCCGCGACCAGTCGGCGACCTCCCCCACGACGCGACGCGCGAGCACCGCACGGCCGTAGCCCAGGCGCCCGGTCATGACCTCGGTGAAGCGGTGACGCGTCAGCAGCCCCACTCGACCCAGGGCGTCGTCGCGCACGACGACGCCCTGGCACGCCGGTGCGCGGAACAGGATCTCGATGTCGGCGACCCGGTCGACCGCGCGGACGGCCCGCACAGGGACGGCGACCTGGCCGAGGTGCCGGGGCACGACGGCAGTCACGTGCGCGGTCGGTGCCGCGACCTCGGCGGCGGCGGTCACCGGGGGCCTCGCAGCACCTGCGCGCCGACGGCGGACGGCACGCTGGACGAACGGGCCTGGTGGGCATCTGAGGCGGACGGGACGGTCACCGGGTCATCGTGAGGCTCCCGCCGGTCGGACGCGGTCCGGGTCGTCCGGTCGTCCCGCAAGGTTCGACCGTTCGTCGCCGAGCTGTCGACGGCTCGTCACCGGCCGTCGCGGCGACGCGACAGAGCGAACCCCGGTACGGGGCGTGATCACCCGCTCCCGGCGGACGGGTGCGCTGCCGACGTCTCACGCGAGCGGGGTGGACTGGATCGACATCTCACGCCAGCGGGGTGGACTGGATCGACGTCTCACGCCAGCGGGGCTGGGCTGGATCGACATCTCACGCCAGCGGCGGGTGGGCCGGATCGACGTCTCACGCCAGCCAGGGTGGGCTGGATTGACGTCTCGCGGGAGTGGGGGGCCTGGGATGGCCGTGCGGTCAGGGGGCGAGGCCCTCGGCGATCGCGCGGAGCGCGGCGACGTGCGCGGAGAACGCGCGCCGGCCGACCGGCGTCAGGCGCAGCCACGTGAGGAGCCGCGCGTCGGTCCGGACGGACGACGGCGCTTTGCGCACGGCCGCGTAGCCGGCGTCCACGAGGACCTTGACGTGCTTGGACAACGTCGCGTCGGACACGTCGACGGCGTCGCGCACCACCGAGAACTCGACCTCCTCGGCCGCGGCCAGCAGCCCGCAGACCCGCAGCCGGACGGGGGCGTGGACGACGTCGTCGAACCGCGCGGCCTCGGCCGCGCGACGGTCAGCGGACACCGGTCACGCGCCGCAGGACGAGTGCGTCGTAGTACCGGACACCGAGCAGTGCGGCGCCCGCGGCGGCGAGCGCGGGCAGCACGACCCACGCGCCGAGCCCGCCCGCGACGAGGCCGTAGGACACGCTGAGCATCAGCAGCACGAAGGCGAGCACGAGCACGACCGCGAGCACGCCCGCCGCACCGGCACCTCGGGGACGCACGAGACGTCGCCGTTGGTACGACGAGGTGAAGATCCCGAAGGCGACGAAGCCGATCTGCACCGCTCGGGCGACGTCCCGACCGAGCAGCGGGGACGCGACGAACACCGCGACGAGCGCAGCTCCGACGAGCAGCTGCCAGGCCGGCGTCCCGATCCGCGACCCGACCGCGGTGCGGTCGGCCTCGAGGTCGGCGAGCAGCTCGTGCGCGCTGCGGGGGTCGGGCGACGCAGGTTCAGTTTCCATGGCGGAAAGACTATGGCTCACTTTCCATCATGGCAAGCGATCAGCCGCGCGGACGCACGAGGGGCCGGGACGGCACCCGCCGCTCCGGCCCCTCGTCACGTGCGGTCAGGCCGTGACCGTGAACCCCGCGCGCAGCAGGTCGCGGTCGCGCGACGACCGGCCGACCAGCAGCTCGAAGTCGCCCGGCTCCACGACCCGCGCGCCCTCGGCGTCGACGATCGTGCAGTCCGCGACCGGCAGCTCGACGTCGACCACGACCGACTCGCCCGGCGCGACGTCGACGTGGCGGTACGCCTTGAACTCCTTGTCGGCCCACGTCAGCGACGTCACGAGGTCGCTGACGTAGACCTGCACGACCTCGTGCGACGGGCGCGTGCCCGTGTTCGTCACCGTGACCTGCGCGCGCACGACGCCGTCACGCGTGAGCACCGGCTCCGCGAGCGTCAGGTCCGTGTACTCCACCGTCGAGTACGACAGCCCCTCGCCGAACGCGAACGCCGGGTCCTGCGTGAGGTCGGCGTACCGGTTGCCGTGCTGGCCGCGCAGCTGGTTGTAGTAGACCGGCTGCTGGCCGACGTGCCGCGGGAACGTCACGGGCAGCCGGCCGGCCGGGTCGATCGTGCCGAGCAGCAGCTCGGCGATCGCGCGCCCGCCGCGCATGCCGGGGTTCGCGGCCCACACGATCGCGTCGGCGGCCAGCGCCGAGTCCGGCAGCACGAGCGGCTTGGACGCGATGACGACGACGGTCATGGGCGTGCCGGTGGCCGCGAGCGCGTCGAGCAGCGCGACCTGCCCGCCCACGAGGTCGAGCGTCGCGGTCGAGCGCGTCTCCCCCATGAGGCCGATGGTGTCGCCGACGACGGCCACGACGTGGTCGGCCGCCTCCGCGGCGGCCACGGCCTCGGCGATCATCGCCGCGTCCGGCTCGGCCGCGTGCATGATCGGCATGCGCGGCTGGCCGTCGGGGTGGAACTCGCCCTCGGGGTCCGGGCCGAGCCAGCCGATCTCGGCGCCCTTGGCGTACGTGAGCTCCCACGTCTCGGGCAGCAGGCCCCGCAGGCCGTCGAGGACCGTCTCGGTCATCTCGCGCGGGTGGCCCTCCTCGCGCATCCAGTCGACCTGGCCCGAGCGGCCGGCCCAGTCGCCGAGCTGCGCGTCGACGTCGTCGGCGTTGGGGCCGACCAGCGCGAGCCGCAGCGGCGCGGGCGCCGACCCGTCCGGCGCCGTGGCGCGGCCGTCGCGGTCCGAGACGAGCCCCCCGCCCAGCGGCAGCACGCCCGAGTTCTGCAGCAGCACGAGCGACTTGCGCGTGACGTGCAGGTTGATGTCCTGGTGCTCGTCGGACCCGATGACCTCGGCCTGGCGGACCGGGTCGGGGCGGCGCGGGTCCTCGAACAGGCCCAGCTCGAACTTCACCGTGAGGATGCGCGCGACGGCCGCGTCGAGCTGCTCCTCCGACACCCGCCCGTTGGCGACGGCCTTCTGCACGCCCTCGAAGAACGACGGCGTCGTCATGACCATGTCGTTGCCCGCGGCGACGGCCTTGGCGGCGGCGTCCTCGGGGTCGACCGCGATCTTCTGCTCCCAGACCATGCGCCCGACGTTGTCCCAGTCGGTGATGAGCGTGCCCGTGTAGCCCCACTCGCCGCGCAGCACGTCCTGCAGCAGCCACCTGTTGACGACGATCGGCACGCCGTCGGTCGACTGGTAGCCGATCATGAACGTGCGCGCGCCCTCGCGCGCGACGCGCTCGAACGGCGGCAGGAACCACGAGCGCAGCTTGCGTCGCGAGATGTCCGCCTCGGACGCGTCGCGCCCGCCCTGCGTCTCGGAGTACCCCGCGAAGTGCTTGGCGCACGCGAGGATCGCGGTCGGGTCGGTCAGCCCGTCGCCCTGGTAGCCGCGCACCATCGCGGACGCGAGCTCGCCCAGCAGGAACGGGTCCTCGCCGAACGTCTCGTTGACGCGGCCCCAGCGCAGGTCGCGCGTGAGGCAGACGACCGGCGAGAACGTCCAGTGCAGACCCGTGGCGGAGACCTCGACGGCCGTCACGCGCGCCATCGCCTCGGCGGCGGCCGGGTCGAACGACGCCGCGGCGCCGAGCTGCGTCGGGAAGATCGTCGCGCCGCGCCAGAACGAGTAGCCGTGGATCGCGTCGTCGGCGATGAGCAGCGGGATGCGCAGGCGCGAGCGGTCGACCGCGTCGAGCGCCTCGAGGACACGCTGCGGCGACGCGTGCAGGATCGAGCCCACGTGCTTCTCGAGCACGAGGTCCTCGACGCCCGGCTGCGCGTCGAGCTGGAGCATCTGACCCGCCTTCTCGGGCAGGGTCATGCGGCTGAGCAGGTCGGCGACCCGCTGCGGGATGGGCAGCGACGGGTCCTGGTAGGGGAACGTGTCCACGGGGTCCTCTTCGACGTTCGGATCGATACGACCTGGCTGCCGACGACGCTAACGCAGGAGACCTACCGTGCGGAAACCGTCGGATCGCCGGACGACGGCCCGCGCGTCACCCGATCGCGAGGTATCTCACCCGCTCCGCCACCCTCCTGTGTCGGCGGGGACGGATAGCGTCCCTCGCGACCCGGCCACCGCCGCGGTCGGGCAGGGGCAGGGCCACCACGACGGCGACCACCGAGGGACGGCAACCATGCGCGAGTCCGGGGCGACACCCGTGCTGACGTCGGCGGAGTGCGTGCTCGTGCACACCGCGGCGACCGTCGCGACGACCGTGCACAGCGACGGCGAGCACCTCGTGGTCCACGTCCTGGAGGACGTCGGCGTGACGAGCCGCCGCTGGCCCTGCCACCTCGTCACGGCCGCGCTGCGGACGCCCGGCGTCGTGCGCGGCGACGACGACGTGCAGCTCCTCATCGACCCCGACACGACCGACCTCGTCGCGACGCTCGACGGGCACGACGGCGGGACGCTGCTCGCCGTCCCCGGCGCCGCGGTCCGGGCGGCGCTCGCGCGCTGAACCGCCCGCCGGGCCCGCGCGCCCGGTGTCGGTGGTCCGCGCGAGGATGAGCCGTGCCCGCGTCCGTCCTGCTCACCCGTGACGCGTCCGCGCGCACCGTCACGCTGACGTCGCTCGACGCGGAGTCCCGCCCGACCGGCACCCGGACGGTGGGCGTCGACGCGTGGGTCGACGCCGTCGCGACCGTCGAGGCCGAGTCCCGCCCGCGCTGGGTGTGGGACGACACACGCCGATGGGCCCCGGACCTGCTGCGCGCGGGCGTGCGCGTCGAGCGCTGCCACGACCTGCGGCTGTGCCACGCGATCCTGCGCCACGCGAGCGCCGCCGCCGGGTCGTCGCTGCAGACGGCACCGCCCGGCCCGTTCGACGTGCCGCCGCCCGACGAGCCGCCGCCGCACGAGCCCGACCTGCTGGACGCGCTGCGCGAGCT
>JAEYNO010000465.1 GCA_023412515.1 Actinomycetes bacterium | reverse complement strand
GCGCTGGCGGACGCGGACGTGGTGCTGGTGCCGGCGCTGGCGGTCGACGCGGCGGGCGGGCGCCTGGGGCAGGGCGGCGGCTGGTACGACCGTGTGCTCGCGCACGTGCGCCCGGGCGTGCCCGTGGTCGCGCTGGTCCACGAGGACGAGGTGCTCGGGTCGGTGCCGCGCGCACCGCACGACGTGGGCGTCACGGCCGTCGCGACGCCGGCCGGCTGGCGCCGGCTCGGCGAGGGTGCGGGCGACTCCTGACGGGAGCGGACGACCCGCGCGCGCGGACGGCCCGGCCGGCGCGCGTCAGTCCCGTGCGGGCGTGAGGGTCTGGTGGTCGACCGCGTCGGCCTCGACCGCGGCCCCGGAGTAGGGCCACGCGAACTGCTCGCCCCGCGCCCACGCCTCGAGCTGGTCCGCGTAGTGCACGCTCGCGGGGTGGCCCGACGTGCCGGTGAGGTTCACCCACGTCGAGGAGTCGAGGTCGCCGAGGTCGACGACCATGCGCATCGACGGCGCCGCCGTCACGGCGTACGACCCGCTCGCGGCGTCCCAGGCCGTCGCGTCGACGATCGACGACCCGCCGCCGACCCGCTGCGCACGCGGGTTCACGAGCGCGTGCAGCACGCCCGGCACGCCCTCGCCGCCCAGCACGGGGTGCTCGGGCGCGGCGACGTGCAGCTTGCCCCACGCCCAGTCGTCGGTGCGGCTGCCGAGGTGCGCCGTCAGCTCGTGGCGCGCGTTCACGAGCGCGCGCGCGAGCACGTCGTCACGGCCCTCGACGACGCCCGACGTCGTCCGGTCGTCCCACCACGGCGACGTGGGGTCCTCGAGCATGCCGCGCACGACCTCGAGCCACCGCGAGCCGCCGTCGGGGGCGTGCCCGGCGGGCAGGTCGTCGGCGAACGTCAGCTCGAGGACCTGCGCCCACACGGCCGCGAAGTACATGGCGGCCGCCGAGTCGGGGTCCATCGACCGGTCCCACGTGCGCAGCAGCTCCTGGCCTCCCGCGTCGAACGCGTCGTCGAGCTCGACCTCGAGCAGCGCCGGCACCAGGACGTCGGCGTAGGGGCTGTGCCGGTCGGTCTGCAGCTGCGCGGTCGAGGCGACGTCGATCTTCTCTCCCTTGGCGATCTGGCCCGTGAGCAGGTCGCGGATGCGCTGGCTGCGGAAGCCGTAGTCGGTGTCGCGCGCGAGGAACGGCCCCTCGCCTGCGCGCGTGACGGCCTGGTTGGCGGCCACGACGAAGCCCTCGGCGGGGTCGAGTACGCGCGGCATGTCGGCGGGCTCGACCCAGCCCTGCCAGTCGTAGCGCGAGTCCCAGCCGGGCCGGGGCCAGGTGCCGTCGGACGGCACGGGCCCGTCGACGACCGCGCGGACGGGCACGCGCCCGGGCGCCTGGTAACCGATGTGCCCGTCGGTCGTCGCGAAGACGATGTTCTGCGCGGGCACCTCGAACGCGACGGCTGCCGCGGCGACGTCGGCCGCGTCGGCCGCCGTCATCATCGCGAAGACCGCGTCGCCCGTGCGGCCGGGCGTCAGCGCGGTCCACGCGAGCGCGACCTCGAAGCGCGAGCCGGGCGCGTCCTCGGGCACGGGGCCGCGCGCGGCGCCGTCGAGGTCGAGCACGTCGGACACGATCGGGCCGTGCGCGGTGGCCCGCACCTCGATCTCGACGTCGTCGCCGCCCGTCACGGAGATCGTCTCGGTGCGGACCTGCAGCGGGCGCCGCTCGCCGTCGACGAGCACGCGGTCGCCGTCGACGCGCTCGAGGAAGAAGTCGGTGACGTCGGCGCCCATGTTCGTCAGGCCCCACGCGAGGTCGCCGTTGTGACCGATGATCACGCCCGGCAGGCCCGCGAGCGCGAACCCGGTGACGTCGAACGGGCAGTCGGCGGACACGTCGGCGCAGCGCAGTCCCACCTGGGACCAGATGCCGGGGGCGGAGATGCCCAGGTGCGGGTCGTTGGCGAGCAGCGGCTTGCCCGACGCGGTGTGCTCGCCCGCGACGACCCACGAGTTCGAGCCGACGCCCTCGCCACGGCCGACGAGCTGCGGGACGGCGGCGAGCGCGCGGTCGGCGGCCGCGAGCGCGTCCTGCAGCGCGTCGTCGGCGAGCGCGAGGTCGGTGCCGTCGGCGACGGTGGCCGCACCGTCCGCGACGTCCGTCGCGGTGACGATCGGCAGGTGCTGGTCCTGCGGGTAGGCGGGGAACAGCTCCTCGACGCGCGCGACGTCGGGCACCGCGCGGTAGGTCATGGCGCGCTCGAGCTCGGCGTCGTAGTTGGAGCGCAGGTCCCACGCCATGGCCTTGAGCCACGCGAGCGAGTCCACGGGGTCCCACGGCGCGGGCGCGGTCTGCGGCACGCGCAGGCCCAGCACGGTGTACTCGACGGCGATCGCACCCGGGTCGCGGTCGGCGAGGTAGGCGTTGACGCCGTCGGCGTACGCCTGCAGGTAGCCGCGCGTGTCGTCGGTCAGCAGGTCCCACTCCTGCTCGGCGACGCGGCGCCAGCCGAGCGTGCGGATGACCTTGTCCGCCTCGAGCGCCTGCTCGTTCGCGCCCACCAGCTCGGACAGCCGCCCGGCGGTGACGTGGCGGCGGTAGTCCATCTCGAAGAAGCGGTCCTGCGCGTGCACGAAGCCCTGGGCCATGAACAGGTCGGTGGCGCTCGAGGCGTAGATGCTCGGGACGCCACGGTCGTCGCGGTAGACCGTCACCTCGCCCTCGAGCCCGGGGACCCGGAGGCTGCCCGAGT
>JAEYNO010000388.1 GCA_023412515.1 Actinomycetes bacterium | reverse complement strand
GCTCGGTGCGGGTCGGGAACTCGCCGCGGAACGCCGAGCGGTCGGTCTCGGCCC
Source organism: Actinomycetes bacterium (assembly GCA_023412515.1). GTDB lineage: Bacteria > Actinomycetota > Actinomycetes > Actinomycetales > Cellulomonadaceae > Cellulomonas. Next base: position 2,948 of record JAEYNO010000388.1, on the reverse strand, counting down.
ACCCCTTCGACGCGTCGAGCAGCACCACCTGCACTTCCACCGACTTTCCGCCGACCGACTTGTCCGATTCGCGCTCCAGCATCACCTTCACGAACCGGAAGTCGTACCTCGGGTAGCCCTCCACATAGAGGACGCGGATCTTGCGGGATTCGGTCACCAGGACGGAGCGCTCGAGCTTGTTGTTGCGCTTGTTGGTCTCGCCGGGCACGGCCGGGACTTCGAGCACGAAGGTCTTTTCGCCGGCCTCCGTCGGCGTGTGCGCCACCGTGACCGTGACCGGGTTGCCGCTCGGGTCGGGCAGCACCGTCGCGTGCCCGCGATCGACGAGCGTGCCGTCGGGCATCTTCTCCTTAAGTGACACGACGGTCGGCACGATCGGGACCTCGCCGCGGGCGGTCAGCCGCACCTCGAACACGGCGCGGTCGCCGCGGCCGACCACCTCGTCGCCGCGGAAGTCGGTCAGCGCGAAGTCGGGGGTCTCCCACGGGTCGCCCACGCCCACGAGGAACAGCGGGACGCCGTCGAGCGCCGCGGCGCGCGCGGCGCGGGGCAGGTCGGCGGACAGGTCGACCGCGACGACGCGCCGCAGCGCGGTCCGGTCGCGCGCCTCCAGGACGCGCGGCACGGCCTGCTCCCAGACGAGGGCGACGGTCGCGCCGGAGTCGGCGAGCTGGTGCGCGAGCTCGTCGGCCGTGTACGTGGGGTTGTGCTCGACGACGACGGCGCCGAGGCGCAGCACGGACCAGAACGCGACCAGGTGCGACGTGCAGTTGGGCAGCACGAGCGCGACGCGGTCGCCCGCGCGCACGCCGAGCCCGTGCAGCACGCGCGCGCCGAGCTCGACGCGCTCGCCGAGCTCGCGGTAGGTGGTGGTCGCGCCGAGGAAGTCGACCGCGACGCGGTCGGGGTGGTCGCGCACGGCGCGGTCGAGCGTCGCGGTGAGCGGCTCGTCGGGGATCTCGACGTCGCGCGGGACGCCGACGGGCCACGCGGCGGGCAGGTCGACGGGTGCGGAGCGGTGCTGCGTCACGGCACGATCTTAACCTACGCAACCGTAAGTTACTGGTGCGTAGGTCCCGCCCGGGCGGCTGCCGCGCATGCCCCGTACCCTGCCAGGGGCCCGCGCCACGCGAGCCCCACCCGATCGAGGCCGGGCACCCGGCCGACCCCACCCGCCGGACGCACGGGAGGAGCGCGGCATGACCGACGACCGCACCGCCACGACGCCGGAGCACACCGACACCCCCGCGCTCCGCGACCTGCGCGCGCACCTGGAACGGCTCGACGTCCCCGACGTCGTCCACGAGCTCGGCCGGCTCGGGCCCACGCGCCGCGCCGTCGCGTTCCGGCTGCTGCGCAAGGACCGCGCCGTCGAGGTCTTCGAGGACCTCGACCCGGCGCTCCAGGTCGAGCTCGTCGACGCGCTCGCGGGCGAGGCCGCCGGGATCTTCGACGCGCTCGACCCCGACGACCGCGCCGCGCTGCTCGACGAGCTGCCCGCGGGGGTCGCCCGGAGGCTGCTCGCGGGCCTCTCGGCCGCCGAGCGCGCCGCGACGACCGCGCTGCTCGGCCACCCCGAGGAGAGCGCCGGCCGGCGCATGTCCCCCGAGGTCGTCTCGGTCCCCCTCGGCACGACCGTCGCCGACACGATCGCGCGCGTCCGCGCCGCCGGCGAGGACGCCGAGACCGTGTACGTCGTCCCGGTCGTCGGCCCGGGGCGGCGCGTCGAGGGCGTCGTCTCGCTGCGCCGGCTCGTCCTCAGCGACCCGGGTGCGCTCGTCGACGACGTCATGACGTCCCCCGCCACGACCGTGCACGTGACCGACCCGGCCGAGCGCGCCGCCAACGTCGTGCGCGACGGCGGGTTCGTCGGCGTGCCCGTGGTCGACGCCGAGGACCGCCTCGTGGGCGTCCTCACGGTCGACGACGCGATGCGCGTGCTCGAGGCCGAGGACGACGAGGACTCGGCGCGCACCGGCGGGTCCGAGCCGCTGCGCCGCCCCTACCTGTCGGTGTCGGTGCTGGGCCTGGTGCGGGCGCGCGTGGTGTGGCTGCTGCTGCTCATCGTGGCCGCGACGCTCACGGTCGGCGTGCAGTCGTTCTACGAGGCCGAGCTCTCGCAGGTGGTCGCGCTCGCGCTGTTCGTGCCCCTGCTCATCGGCACGGGCGGCAACGCCGGGTCGCAGGCCGCGACGACGGTCGTGCGCGCGAGCGCGGTCGGCGACGTCCGCCCCTCCGACACGCTGCGCGTCGTGGGCCGCGAGATGCTCACGGGCCTGCTGCTGGGCGTCACGCTCGCGACCGTCGGCGTGGGGCCCGCGATCCTCGTCGCGGGGCCGCAGATCGGGCTCGTGCTCGCGCTGACCGTGGTCGCGGTGTGCACGCTCGCGACGACCGTCGGGTCGAGCGTGCCGCTGCTCGCCAAGCGCGTCGGCATCGACCCCGCGATCGTGTCGGCGCCGTTCATCTCGACGTTCGTCGACACCACCGGGCTCGTCGTGTACTTCACGATCGCCAAGGCCGTGCTCGGCATCTGACGGGTGGCACGATCGACGTCGTGCCCCCTGCCGACGACCCGACACCGCGCCCGCCGGCCGGCGCACCCACCGGACCCGTCACCGTGCCCGCGGCCGTCGAGCGCGTCGCGGGCGGCGCCCGGCTCGAGCCGGTCTGGGAGAACCAGCTCGGCGGCCTGACGTTCCGCGTCGGCGCCGAGCGCTACGTCAAGTGGGCGCCCGCGGGCCTCACCGGGCTGGACCTGGCCGCCGAGGCGGCACGGCTCGCGTGGGCGGCCCGGTGGACGCCCGTGCCGGAGGTGCTCGAGCAGGGCGCCGACGACGAGGGCGCGTGGCTCGTCACGGCGGCGCTGCGGGGCCGGTCCGCCGTCGAGGCGCCGTGGGTCGACCGGCCCGCGGTGGCGGCCGCGGCGATCGGCGAGGGTCTGCGCG
>JAEYNO010000385.1 GCA_023412515.1 Actinomycetes bacterium | reverse complement strand
CCCCCCCCCCCCCCCCCCCCACGCCGGTGTCCGTCGGTCGGGTCAGTCGACGGGGAACAGCGTCAGGCTCAGCGTGCCCGCGTACTCCCCGGGCGCGGTGTCGACCGGCACGTCGAGCACGAGGTCCGCGCCCAGCGTCGCCGTGCCGACCCGGCCCTCGGCGGTCGCCGACGCGAGCCGGCCGGGCACGACCAGCCCCTCGCCGCCGCCGAGCGCCGTCGCGCGCGCCTCACCGGCCACGAGGCCGGCCCGCGGCGTCTCGACCCGCGGCGTCCACCCCAGGTGCTTGCCCTCGAGCAGGCGCGACCCGGAGTCGAACGTGTACGCCTGGCCGGTGACGGCCCACCCGGTGACCCCCGCCTGCGCGACGCTCCGCGAGTCGGTGACGGTCACGGCGGGCAGCTGCCCCCGGAACCGCAGCGCGGTGCCGGTCTGCTGCGGCCCGTCGAGCGTGACGCCCGAGCCGTCGTCCGCCACGGACAGCGCGAGCACGCCGTCCTGCCCCTCGGGCACGACCGCCCGCAGCTCGACGCCCTGCGTGCCGCCGTCCTCGCGGAACAGCCGCGGCAGCAGGTCGATGAGGTTGGTCGACCACACCTCGAACCCGTGCGGGCCCTGCGTGACGCCGGCGAACTCGTGCTCGACCCCGTTCTTCTCCAGCAGGTCCAGCAGGTTCATCGTCTGCTGGTAGGTGAAGTCGGTCTTGTCACCGGTGTACATGCGCGCCAGCCGCGTCTCGGCGTTGACGGCCGTCGCGTCGAACTGCGGCGTGCCGAAGAACAGCCCGCCCGAGAACGCGCCGACCCACCCGAACTGACCGGGACGGGTCAGCCACGTGTTGAGCGTGTTCATCGCGCCCATCGACAGGCCCGCGATGCCCTGCCCGGCCGCGTCGGACCGGATGTGGTACGCCGCCCGTGCCGCCGGTGCGAGGTTGTCGAGCAGCTCGGTCGGGAAGTCGGGCACGTTGCCGTTGCCCATGACGACGACCATCGGGACGATGCCGCCCTGCGCCGAGTAGTTGTCGAGGATCTGCGGCGCACGGCCCACCTCGACCCAGTCGCCGTAGTTCTGCCCGCCGCCGTGGTTGAGGTACAGCACGGGGTACGGCTCGGCGCGGTCCGGGTCGTAGCCCGGCGGCGTCCAGACGTACGCCTTGCGCTCCTCGTTCGCGACCTTGCTGTCGTACGTGAGCACGGACAGCTCGCCCCGCTGGTCCTCCGGGACGTCGGCGAGCATGCGGTCGTTCTCGCCGGGCACGAACAGCGGGCTGACGCCCGTGAGCGTGTTCACCGTGTCGGCGGGGTCCTTCTCGTCGACGCCGTCGACCACGTACCGGTAGTAGTAGAAGCCGTCGAGCGGCCCCATCGACAGCCGCCACCGGTCGCCGACCTTCGTCATCGGCACCCGGAACCACGCGCCGTTCGGCGCCCAGTTCGCCCACACCGTGACGCCCTTCGCGTCGGCCCACTGCGTGCCGGTCTCGAACGTGACGATGCCGTCGGCGTCGACGTGCGGCGTCGTGATCGAGCCCGCCGCGGGCGGCGTGTAGCGCGCGTCGAGCGGGCGGTGCCCCTCGCGCGGGCCGTGCCCCGCGTCGTCCTGGAAGACGCGCGACGCGAAGTCCCGCAGGCCCTCGCGCCACGTGTCCCACGTGCCGCCCGTGTCGGGGTCGACGCCGTCGAACTCGTACTCGACGCCCGCGCGCTCGAGCGTGCGCAGCAGGTCGTGCGTGCTGTTGTACGCGGGGTCGAGCACGTTGCCGACGTAGACGCGCAGCCGGTCGGTGCCCGCGTTGATCTCGCGCGCGGTGCTCGCGCTGATCGACCCGGTGAGCCGCCCGGAGAAGGACGCGACCTGCGAGAACACGCCCGGGTCGGTTCGCAGCACGGTGAGCGCGTGGTGCGCGCCGTCGCCGATGCCGGCCAACGCCTGGCCCGCCGCGTCGTCGGTCACGTGGTACGCGTCGCGCGTGGCCGCGACCACGCCGTCGAGCAGCTCGGTGCGCGGGTCGGTGCCCCGCGCGTCGGCCATGACGACGACCATGTCGGCCAGGCTGCCCTCGGCGGCCAGGTTGTCGAGGACCTGCGGCGCGCGGCCCAGCTCGGCCCACTCGCGCGCCGACTGCGCGCCGTCGGCGAGCAGGTAGAGCACGGGGTAGGCGTCGGCGCGGCCGGGGTCGTAGCCCGGCGGCGTCCACACCAGCGCGTCCCGCTCGGTGCCGTCGACGGGGCTGTCGTACGCGAGGTCGGCGACCGTGCCGCCGTGCGCGACGTCCGCCATCCACTGCACCGACGGTCCCGGCACGAACAGCGTGCTCCACGTGGGGTGCGCCGTGACCGCGACGGGGCTCGTCGGCTCCTTGAACGACTTCTTGGTCCGGTCGGGCCACGTGGCCGTGTACTGGTAGTAGTACAGGCCGGGCTGGAGGATCCCCACCTGCGTCGGGTAGTCGGTCCCGCTCGGGTCCATGGCCAGGTCCGACCACGTGCCCGCGGGCCCGAAGTTGCCCTGCAGCTCGACCTGCGCGGGCTTGCTGCCCAGGATCCGCTCGGCCTCGGCCTGCGGCACCACGAACCGGTGGTAGCCCTCGGGCGTCACCGACACCCACGGGTCCGGCGCCACCGGGTCGGCCGCGGCGGACGGCGCCATCGCCGCCGCCGTGCCGAGCGCCAGCGCGGCGCCGGTGACCACGGCCGTAGTCCTGCGTGCTGCGCCACGGGCCTGCCGTGGCGTTCTTCCCCTCATCCCCATCGGTACCCCTTTCACGGTCCCGACCGGCAGGGGACGTCGCGGCCCCGCGCTCGTCTCCGAGCGTGGGGGAGTACGTCCTGCGCCACCCCCTGACGGAGCCACGGACGCCTGCGTCCGCGGCCTTCCCGCCGACCTGCGACGGTGCAGGGGCGGGTGCCCGAATGCTGTCGGGTCGAGAGGTTTAACGTCAACCTTCCGAGTGCCCCGGGGTGTGCAGCGCGGCGCGGCACACCCCTGCCCGTGCGGGGCGGGGTGCCGTACGCTGGCCGACGGACCACCACAACTGAACACGCTGCTCGAACCGCGGCGGGAGAGCTCCCGCCGACCGTCCGCCCGCACAGCGGTGCGGACACCAGCGCGGGACGCCGAAGGAGCAACCCTCCCCGGGAATCTCTCAGGCCCCCGTACCGCCGCGGCCAGGCAACTCTGGAAAGCGGCGCCGGCCAGGTCCGGCGCCCACCGACGGTGCAAGTCGGCGCGCCCCGGAGCCCGTCCCGTGGGACGCGCTCATGGCGGACCGGCAAAACTCTCAGGTCACCCCTGCGCGGGTGGATGACAGAGCGGGGAGCCCCTACCCGTCCCGGACCCGTCCGGACGACCCCGTGGAGCACCCGTGACCGACCTCGCCACGCCGCCCGTCACCCCGCCCGCCGCACCGACGCACTCGCCCGCGGCCGCGGGCTTCGTCGACCGGCACGTCGGCCCGCGCGGCGACGAGACCGCGCGCATGCTCGCGACGCTCGGGTTCGCGGACCTCGACGCGCTCGTCGACGCCGCCGTGCCGGCCGTGATCCGCACCGACCGGCCGCTGGACCTGCCCGCCGCGCGCGGCGAGGAGGAGGTCCTCGCGGACCTGCGTGCGATCGCGGGCCGCAACCGCGTGCTGCGTCCCATGATCGGGCAGGGCTACTACGGCACGACGACGCCCGCGGTGATCCGCCGCAACGTGCTCGAGTCGCCCGCCTGGTACACCGCGTACACGCCGTACCAGCCCGAGATCTCGCAGGGCCGGCTCGAGGCGCTGCTCAACTTCCAGACCGTCGTGTCCGACCTGACGGGCCTCGACGTCGCGAACGCCTCGCTGCTCGACGAGGCCACCGCGGTGGCCGAGGCGGTCGCGCTCATGTGGCGCGCGTCGAAGGCGACGACGGGCACGGTCGTGCTGGCCGCGGACCTGTTCCCGCAGTCGCTCGCGGTCGCACGGGGGCGTGCCGAGGCGGTCGGCCTGCCGGTGGTCGTCGCGGACCTGCGCGACGGCCTGCCCGAGGTCGAGGGGCCGCTGGTCGGTGTCGTCGTCCAGCAGGTCGGTGCGTCGGGGGCGCTGCACGACCTGCGCCCGGTCGTCGCGGCGGCCCGGGAGCGCGGCGCGCTCGTGACGATCGCGGCGGACCTGCTCGCGCTCACGCTCACGACGACGCCCGGCGAGCTCGGCGCGGACGTCGCGGTGGGCTCGGCGCAGCGGTTCGGCGTCCCGCTGTTCGGCGGCGGCCCGCACGCCGCGTTCATGGCCGTGCGCCAGGGCCTCGAGCGCACGCTGCCGGGGCGCCTGGTGGGAGTCTCGGTCGACGCCGACGGCGCGCCCGCCTACCGGCTCGCGCTGCAGACCCGCGAGCAGCACATCCGCCGCGAGAAGGCGACGAGCAACATCTGCACCGCGCAGGCGCTGCTCGCGATCGTCGCGTCGATGTACGCCGTCTACCACGGCCCCGACGGGCTGGCCGCGATCGCGCGCCGCGTGCACGGCGGCGCCGTGCGGCTGACCGAGGTGCTGACGGCGGCGGGCGTCGAGGTCGTGCACGAGCACGTGTTCGACACCGTCCGGACGCGCGTCCCGGGTGGGGCCCGTGCGGTGGTCGCCGCGGCCGCCGAGCGCGGCGTGAACCTCTGGGCCCCGGACGACGACCACGTGCAGGTCGCGTGCGACGAGACGACGACCGGCGACGACCTGCGCGCCGTGGCGCTCGCGTTCGCCGACGCGGGCGTCGCGACCCTGCCGGCGGACGGCACCGGTGCGCCCGACGTGCCGTCCGTCGCGCCGCAGCCGGCGGACGTGCCCGCGCACCTCGCGCGGTCGACCGGCTACCTCACGCACCCGGTGTTCCACGTGAATCGTTCCGAGACCGCGATGCTGCGGTACCTGCGGCGGCTGTCCGACAAGGACCTCGCGCTCGACCGCACGATGATCCCGCTGGGCTCGTGCACCATGAAGCTCAACGCGACCGCGGAGATGGAGCCGATCTCCTGGCCCGAGTTCGCGGCGATCCACCCGTACGCGCCCGCCGACCAGACCCGGGGGTACGCCGAGCTCGTCGGCGAGCTGCAGGACTGGCTCGCCGAGATCACCGGGTACGCGGCCGTGAGCGTGCAGCCGAACGCGGGCTCGCAGGGCGAGCTCGCGGGGCTGCTCGCGATCCACGCTTACCACGAGTCGCGCCGCACGGACGGCGACGAGCCGCGCGACATCTGCCTGATCCCCGCGTCGGCGCACGGCACGAACGCGGCGTCGGCGGCGCTCGCGGGGCTGAAGGTCGTGGTCGTCGCGACAGCGGACGACGGCGAGGTCGACCTCGCCGACCTGCGCGCGAAGCTGGCCCAGCACGGGCCGCGGGTGGCCGCGATCATGATCACCTACCCCTCGACGCACGGCGTGTACGAGGCCCACGTGCGGGAGGTGTGCGACCTCGTACACGCGGCGGGTGGCCAGGTGTACATCGACGGCGCGAACCTCAACGCGCTCGTCGGGCTGGCCCGGCCGGGCGAGCTCGGCGGCGACGTGTCGCACCTCAACCTGCACAAGACGTTCTGCATCCCGCACGGCGGCGGCGGCCCCGGCGTGGGCCCCGTCGCGGTCGCGGCCCACCTCGCGCCCTTCCTGCCCGGTGACCCCACGCCCGGTGCGGCCGGCGGCTCGCCCGTCGCGCCCGTCTCCGCAGCGCCCTGGGGCTCGGCCGGCATCCTGCCGATCTCGTGGGCGTACGTCGCGCTCATGGGCCCCGACGGCCTGCGCCGCGCGACCGAGACCGCGGTGCTCGCCGCGAACTACCTGGCGGCGCGCCTGCGCGAGCACTTCCCCGTGCTCTACGCGGGCCCCGGCGGGCTCGTCGCGCACGAGTGCATCCTCGACCTGCGCCCGCTCACCAAGGCCACGGGCGTCACCGCCGAGGACGTCGCCAAGCGGCTCATGGACTACGGCTTCCACGCCCCGACGCTGTCGTTCCCGGTCGCCGGCACGCTCATGGTCGAGCCGACCGAGAGCGAGGACCTCGCCGAGCTCGACCGGTTCGTCGACGCGATGGTCGCGATCCGTGCCGAGATCGACGCGGTCGCCGACGGCACGTGGGGGCTCGCCGACTCGCCGCTGCGGCAGGCGCCGCACACGGCCGCCGCCGTCACGGCCGACGCGTGGGACCACGCCTACGGCCGCGAGCGGGCGGCCTACCCGCTCGCGTCGCTGCGGGCCGACAAGTACTGGCCGCCGGTGCGTCGCATCGACGGCGCGCGCGGCGACCGCCAGCTCGTCTGCTCGTGCCCGCCCGTCGAGGCGTACGCGGACGACGTGCGATGACCGGCCCCGCCACGCCCGCCACCCCCACCACCCCGGGAGACGACATGACCGACCGGCGCTCGCCGCTGCACGACGAGCACGTGGCCCTGGGCGCCGCGCTCACGTCCTTCGCCGGCTGGCAGATGCCGCTGCGCTACACGTCCGACCTGGCCGAGCACACCGCCGTCCGCACGGCTGCCGGGCTGTTCGACCTGTCGCACATGGGCGAGATCGAGGTGTCCGGCCCCGACGCCGGTGCGTTCCTCGACCGCGCGCTCGTCGGTGACCTCACGGGGCTGCGCGTGCTCGGCGCGCGCTACACGATGGTCGTGCAGGAAGACGGCGGCGTCGTCGACGACCTGGTCGTCTACCGCACGGGCGAGCGGACGTACCTCGTGGTCGCGAACGCGTCGAACCACGACGTCGTGCTCGCCGAGCTGCGCGAGCGTGCCGCCGGCGTCGGCGCGGGACTCGACGTCCAGGTCACGGACCGCTCGCAGGCCACGGCGCTCGTCGCCGTGCAGGGCCCGCGCGCGCTCGCCGTCGTCGAGGCGCTGCCGGGTCTCGTCCCCGCCCCCGACGCGCCCGCCGACGTCACCCCCGCGACCCTCCGGTACTACGCGTGCCTGCCCATGGCGGTCGACGGCACGCCCGTGCTCGTCGCGCGCACCGGCTACACGGGCGAGGACGGCTTCGAGTTCTTCCTCGACGCGAGCGCCGCGCCCGCGCTGTGGCGTGCGCTGCTCGCCGCCGGTGCCGACCACGGGATCGTGCCGGCCGGCCTGTCCGCGCGAGACTCGCTGCGCCTCGAGGCCGGCATGCCGCTGTACGGCAACGAGCTCGACCGCACCACGACCCCGCACGACGCGGGCCTCGGGCGCGTCGTCCGGCTCGACAAGGTCGACGCGGAGGGGGAGCCCGTGCCGTTCGTCGGGCGCGCCGCACTCGCCGCGCGCGCGACCTCGCAGCCCGCGCGCGTGCTCGTCGGCCTGCAGGGCCTCGGGCGCCGCGCCGCGCGCCACGGGTACGCCGTGCTCGCGTCCGACGCCCCTGACGCCGCACCGGTGGGGACCGTGACGTCCGGTGCGCCGTCGCCCACGCTCGGCCACCCCGTCGCGATGGCGTACGTGACGCCCGAGGTGTCCGCCGAGGGCACCGAGCTCGCGGTCGACGTGCGCGGCCGCCGCGAGCCGGTGCGCGTCGTGCCCCTGCCCTTCTACCGTCGTCCTCGGTGACGGCGCACGCGCGCCCCCACCGCACCCCGCACCGCACCCCGCCCCGCCCCGCCCGCGACCCCCAGGAGCCCCGATGACCGCCGAGCTGCCCACGACGCTGCAGTACACCGCCGAGCACGAGTGGGTCGACGCCGCGTCGCCCGCGACGATCGGCATCACGTCGGTCGCCGCCGACGCGCTCGGCGACATCGTCTTCCTCGAGCTGCCCGCGGTCGGGTCGACCGTCGAGCAGGGCGCCGTGATCGGCGAGATCGAGTCGACGAAGTCGGTGTCGGAGCTGTTCTCGCCGGTGTCCGGTACGGTGACCGAGGTCAACCAGGCAGCGGTCGACGACCCGTCGGTGGTCAACGCCGACCCGTTCGGCGCCGGCTGGCTGCTGCGGGTGGACGTCACCGCGACGGGCCCGGTCATGACGGCCGAGGAGTACCGCGCGCTCAACCCGTGAGCCTCGTTCACCCCGATCCGTGGGTGGTAGTGCCCAGCTGACCCCCCGGACGGGCGCGGATCCGGACAACCGTCCATTCGTCCGGGTGCTTGCCCCGAACGAGTGACCTGCCGCACCCTGCTGAGGACGGAACTTCGCCCGGGTGTATCAGGGCCGGTCGGACGACGTCATGTCAGGTGCAGCGATCGGCACCGCGGGGGGGATCTCACGGTGATTCGGAGAAGTCGGCAGAAGTCGCGTCATAGCGGTCCCACCTGCCCCTCTCATCCGGTACGCAGCAACCGCGGCCCCGGAGAGTCCGGGTCCGCCGCACTCCGGAGGACATCATGAGCATGCTGGACACCACCGTGAACCCGGCCGCCACGGGAGCGCACGCGCTCACCCGTCGTGAGCGGGTGGTGCTGGCGGAGCTGGCGGAGGACGTCACGCTCGAGGAGATCGCGACGCGGCTGTTCGTCACGCGCAACACGGTCAAGTCGCAGGTGCGTTCCGTCTACCGCAAGATCGGCGTCTCGACGCGGGCCGAGGCGGTCGCGTGGGCCGAGGCGCACGGCATCCGCTGACCCGGCGTGCCGCCGGCCCGCGCGTCGGGAACGGCCCGGCCACACGGCCGTGACCGCGACGTGACACGTGGCTGGCACACTCGGCGCATGGACCCCGTGCTCGTCGTCGCCGCCGCCGTGGTCGACGACCTCGACGACCCCCGCCTGCTGCTCGCCGCGCGGCGTGCCACGCCCGCGAGCCTCGCGGGCCGCTGGGAGTTCCCCGGCGGCAAGGTCGACCCCGGGGAGACGCCCGAGGAGGCGCTGCACCGCGAGCTGCGCGAGGAGCTCGGCGTGCGCGTGGGGCTCGGCGTCGAGCTGCTGGGACCCGACGACGGGGCGTGGCGCCTGTCGGACCGGTACGTCATGCGGCTGTGGTTCGCCGAGGTGGTGGAGGGTGCGCCGGAGCCTCTCGTCGAGCACGACGAGCTGCGCTGGCTGCCGTCGGGGCAGTGGCACGACGTGCCGTGGCTCGACGCGGACGTGCCGATCGTCGACCGTCTGGAGGAGTTCGTGGCGTCGTTCGCGCCCGGTGCGCACCCCGGTCCGGGGCGCTCGGCCTGACGCCGCGCGGCGGTGTTCTCCGTGCGCGAACACGGGCCGCCGATCACTTGGCACTCTCCGGTCGAGAGTGCTAATCCTTGACGTGTAGCCGACCCCCCGGCGGGCGACCCGCCGGCGGGAGCACCGGGGCCCGGGCGGTCCGGGCCCCTCGTCGAGGAGGTGATGGGTGTGGCTACTCGTGTCGACCCCTTCCGGGAGATGGACCGACTGCTCACGCAGGTCCTGGCGTCCGACCGCGCCGCGGCGACGATGCCCATGGACCTCTACCGCGACGGCGACCACTACGTGCTGCACGTCGACCTGCCGGGTGCCGACCCGGGCACGATCGACGTCAACGTCGAGGACCGCACGCTGACCATCCGCGCCGAGCGGACCGCCCGCACCGAGCACGACGTGCAGTGGCTGGCCAAGGAGCGCCCCGTGGGCACGTACGCCCGCCAGCTCACCGTCGGCCGCGGGCTCGCGCTCGACCGCATCTCCGCGACCTACGCCGACGGCGTGCTCACGCTCACGGTGCCCGTGGCCGAGGAGGCCAAGCCGCGCCGCATCGAGGTGCAGCACGGCGCGTCGCAGGCCTCGATCGAGGCTCCCGCGCAGGCCGGCTGACCGGCGCAGGCGAGTTCTCGGGCCGGGCCGCCCCACGGCGGTCCGGCCCTTTCGTCGCGCCCGTCGTCAGCCTGCCGTCCGCTTGCAG
>JAEYNO010000135.1 GCA_023412515.1 Actinomycetes bacterium | reverse complement strand
GCGGTGGACCGGGCGGCGGCAACGGGCAGGGCAACGGCGGCGGGAACCCGGGCCGCAACCCGTGACCCGCGGCGCAGGGGTCGCGGCGGGCGCGCTGCGCGCCGCAGGCGGGGTCGCTCTCGCCGGTGCCGGTGCGCTCGCCTGGGCGTCGCTCGTCGAGGTGCGCTGGTACGCGCTGCGCGAGGTGACCGTGCCCGTCCTGCCGCCCGGGCAGGACCCCCTGCGGATCCTGCACGTGTCCGACCTGCACCTGACGCCCGGGCAGCGGCGCAAGGTCGACTGGGTGCGCGACCTGGCGTCGCTCGACCCGCACCTCGTGGTCGACACGGGCGACAACTGGGCGCACCTCGAGGCCATGCCGGCGCTGCTGCGCGCGCTCGAGCCGCTGCTGCGGCTGCCGGGCGCGTTCGTGCTCGGCTCCAACGACTACGTCGCCCCGTCGTTCAAGAACCCGGCCCGGTACCTCCTGCCCGACGCGCGGCGCGCACCGAGCGCCCCACCGGTCGCGCTGCCGTGGCGCGAGCTCGCCGCGCGGCTGACCGGCGCCGGCTGGATCGACCTGTCGAACCGCCGGGACGCGCTCGAGGTCGACGGTCGCCGGCTGTCGCTCGTGGGCACCGACGACGCGCACCTCGACCGTGATCGCATGCCCCCCGCGGGCGGTTCGGACGACGCGCGGACGTCCGACGGCCGGTCCCCCGCGGTCGACCTGCACCTGGGCGTGACGCACGCGCCCTACCGCCGCGTGCTCGACGCGATGCACGCGGACGGCGTCGACCTGACGATCGCCGGGCACACCCACGGCGGCCAGCTCGCGGTGCCGTTCCTCGGCGCGCTCACCACCAACTGCGACCTCGACCTGCGGCGCGCCAAGGGCCTGCACGGCTGGCCGGGCGCGCGTCCCGACCGCCCCGCCGGCGCGGGGTCGTCGTGGTTGCACGTGTCGGCAGGCCTCGGCACGTCGCCGTACGCACCCGTGCGGTTCGCGTGCCGGCCCGAGGCGACGCTCCTCACACTCACGTCGCCCTGACGCATTTCGTGTCCGGGCCGCTCGTCGGCTATCCTTACCAGGCTCCACCGGGGTGTGGCGCAGCTTGGTAGCGCGCTTCGTTCGGGACGAAGAGGTCGTGGGTTCAAATCCCGCCACCCCGACAGACGGTGCCCACGGGCACCGACGCAAGAGGCCGGACCCTCAGGGTCCGGCCTCTTGCGTTCAGGGCCCGGCGTTCCCGGCGCCGGCGCGCGTCAGAGCGCCCAGCGGCCCGGCTCGAGCAGCAGCAGGTCGGTGAGGTACCCCCGGCGCGCGGGGTCGGCCCACTCGGCGTCGTCGGTGCCGTCGGTCAGCATCCACGTGCCCCACTCGAGGCGCATGTACACCAGCGAGTCCTCCCAGCGCTCGCGCTCGACGTCGGTGAGCGGCGGCGCGACCGCGAGGTACGCGTCGCGCAGCACCGACCACGCGCGCGCGTCCGGCAGCGCCGCCGGGCCCGCCTCGTGCCCCGCGAAGAGCGCCGTGTAGGCGAGGTCCAGCAGACGCGGCGCGACCTCGCCGTTCTCGAGGTCGACCATGACCGGGCCACCGGCACCGACCACCACGTTGACCGCGCGCACGTCGAGCGCGACCGGCCAGGCGGGCAGCGCCGCGTCCCGCACGCGCGGCAGCTGCGCACCCCAGAACCCCTCGAGCTCGTCGGCCCAGCGTGCCGCTGCCTCGTCGGGCAGCCCGAGCCGGGCGACCACCGCGGCGATCGCGTCGACGTCCTCGGCGACCGATGCGGCGTCGTGCTCGGGCCACGAGAACCGCGGCAGGTCCGCGAGCGCCGGGTCGTCGGCGAGCGGTGCGGACGCGGCGTGCAGCCGGCCCAGCAGGTCGCCGAGCAGCGCGAGGTCGGCCGGCAGGTGCACGGGGCGCCCGTCGACGAACGGGTACACGACCCGGTGCTCGACCCCATCCGGGCCGGGCAGCGCGATCGGCACGGGCAGGCCGTCGACCGGGGCCAGTGCACCGACGCCGGCGGCGCCCAGCGCGCGCGCCCACGTCGCGAGCGCGCGCTGCCCGGCGCCGTCGTCGAGCGCGGGCTTGACGACCACACGCGTGCCGTCGCCCAGCCGCGCGGCGTGCACCGGCGAGGAGTCGTGCAGGGGCGCGGGGTCGACGTCGGCGGTCGGGCCGGTGCGCTCGCGCAGCACCGCGCGCAGCGCGGCCACGGTCGACGGGGCGGGCTCGGACGACGGGGTGAGGTCCGCCGACGGCGTGACGTCCGACGACGCAGTGGGGTACGACGACGGGGTGGGCTCGGAGGGCATGCGAGGCCTCTCGTCGGCGGGCCGCCGGCGGGGCGTCGGCTGGGACGTGCGGGACGTGCGGGGACGACCGCGGGGGCCGTGCGCACGCACGACCCCCACGCTCACCCGGACGTCGCGCACGTACGCGTCGTAGGCCTCGAGGTGCTCGCGGCGCGCGGCGTGCAGCAGCGGCACGACGACCAGGTCGTACGCCGTGACGTCGGCG
>JAEYNO010000099.1 GCA_023412515.1 Actinomycetes bacterium | reverse complement strand
GGCGCAGGAGAAACCCATGTCCGACTATCTCGTCCTGGCCGCGGCGGCCTTCTTCGCCGGCATGCTGAACACGGTGGCGGGCGGCGGCACGTTCCTGACGTTCCCGGCGCTGGTCTACACGGGCGTGTCTCCGGTCGCCGCAAACGCAACCAGCGCCGTCGCCGTGTTTCCCGGCTACCTCGGAGGCGCGCTGGGATTCCGCAAGGAGATCGCCGCCTTCGACAGGAGGCGGCTCGCAAGGATCGTCGCCTTCACCGCCATCGGAGGCCTTGGTGGCTCGCTGCTGCTCCTCGTCTCTTCCAACGAGGCCTTCTCCATTGTCGTCCCCTTCCTTCTCGCGGCGGCCACCCTTGCCTTTGCCTTCGGCCCTCGCATCCAGGCGTGGGCGAGCCGCCGAAGCGTCGGCAAGCCGGAGGGTGCCTTGGGAACGCTGCTCGTCTCCGTGTACGGCGGCTACTTTAATGGTGGCCTTGGCATCGTGCTGCTGGCGCTGTTCTCGCTGTGGGGCATGCGCAACCTCAACGCGATGAACGGTCTCAAGAACGCGCTGTCTTTCGTGCTGTCCGGGATATCCGTCGCCACCTTCGCGGCGGCCGGGATCGTCGCGTGGCCGCAGGCAGTCCTCATGATGGTCGCTGCCACCGTCGGCGGATATGCGGGGGCACCCGTCGCAAGGGCGCTGCCTGCGTCAGTTGTGCGGATGATCGTGATCGCTGTCGGGGCCTCGATGAGCGTCCTCTTCTTCTGGCGGGCCTTCGCATGAGCCGCCCGCTTCACTCCCGGTCAGGAGCATTGCTGATCCGGCATTGACCCCGGGGACCAGCTGTCCGGCGGTCTCCGGGGTAGCCGACGTCAACGCAGGCAGTGCGCATCGCGTCCGCTCCGTGGCGGTGTTTCCGCACGCCTGACTTCCAGCTTCCGGGCAAGTCGCGACGCGGCTTGCGGCCCGGTCATTTTCGGAGACTGACATGTCTGATCATAACAATCCTCGCCCGCGGTCCGCTTTCGCGCGGATGATCGTCCGTGGGTTCGGGCGGTGGCAGAGGCGCAAGGCGATGGACCAGCTTCAGGCCCTGGACGACAGGGAACTCTGGGACATCGGCCTTTCGCGCAACGACATCCCGCGCGCGGTCGAAGGACTCTTCCGGGACAAGTAGCCGGGATCCCGGCCAAGGCATTCGCTTGAATGGAGATCGCCAAGTGGACATGACGACCAAGGTCATAATCGCGTGTGGCACGATTGGGCTGATGCTCATCGCGTTCGCGGTTCTCTGACCGTCATACCAAGCCCTGCACGCGGAGAATTATCCGCGTGCAGGGCTTTTCCTATCGCCGCTTGCCCGGCATCGTCGCTCGCACCATGAGCTCCGACACGGAACCGGTTCCGGTCTTCTCCGCATTCTGCTGCTTGGGCTTGCGAGCTTCCTTGTTGCCCTTCCGTTTTGCCATGACGGCTTCCTTCCTGACGGCGCCGCGCACGGCTGCATGGCAGCTCGCGGCGCGGTTGATCCATGATATGAAAGGAATGTCCCTGGCCCGCCGCCCGAGGCTGCACGAGCCAGGGCTAGATGCCGTTTTTCGGACGCTTCCGGAAAGGAAGCCGCATTTCGGAGAAAGTAATCACCGTCGCATCTTGGCCAGGATGCAGGCGATGTCAAACCGTCTTTGCAGTAAATGGCCGTTGGCCGGGCGACATAAGGTCGCCTCGCAAAAAAGGCTGCGAACTGCTATATCGGCGGCATGTGCATGGAGACTTTCATCAAGGTTTCGAGGCTTGCCGGGAACGGTCGCATCCGCCCCCGGAGCAGGCTTCCTCACCCCGATTTCCGCACCTGATCCTGCTCCGGGAAATCTCTACGAAACCTGCGGTCTGATCCTGCGGCGCCGAGCGCCGCATCGATGGAGCGTCCGATGAGAGCCCCCCGTTCACGGCTGATATGCCGTCCCTGCAACCGCCATCTACCCCTGTCCGCCAGCCGCTGTCCCTGGTGCCTGTCTCCGCCCGCCCATAGCTCCGCGGGTCCGTTCCGGATCCCTTTGCTTCCGCGCGTGATCTTGTCGGAGATGGGGGCGCGATCATGATGCAGTCGCTCAACAACAATTCAGCTTCCGGCGACATCCTGAAGGAACACGCAGCGCTCCCGTGGCGCATGAACTGCGACGGGAATCTCGAAGTCATGCTCCTGCGCCCGCGGAGAGGTGGAAGCTGGCGCGTTCCGGCAGCCCGCTGTTCCGGCACGAGAACCGGTCTGCAGTCGGCCGACCGCGCGGCATTCCAGGAGGCTGGCATCACGGGAAGAACCGGTTCAGAACCGCTCGGCCGATACGTGGCGCCGAGAATCCTGCCATGCGGCAGCCGCAAGGCGGTCGAGGTGACGGTCCATGGGCTCCATGTCTGGGGCACCTTGGTCAGCTGGCCGAACGACGTGAAGGTAATCCGTCGCTGGATGGCTCCTGCCGAGGCGGCGGTCTCGATCGAAGAGGCCGGGCTTCGCGAAATCTTCGCGTCCCTCGTGTCGGGCGCGGCGCCTGTTCAGCCGGAACGATCTTCAGGTCGACCTGTCGCAGTCTGGAAGGGACCCGTTTCAGGGCTTGCTTCGTCGGCAGCAACGGGTAGGTTCGCTCCATGCTGAAAATGCCAGCCTTCGTGCGCCTCGACGGCGCGCGCCTGCTCAAAGCGGGCATCTAACCCGGACGCGATCTGACCCCTGGCTCAGCGTCCGGGTCCGCCAGGCTCAAGCAACCTCATTCGATCTTCGCGCCCGCGATCCCGGGCGGTCGCCTGCGGCGTTCGGCCGTGGCGGGGAGTCATTCATGGAAGTCCCCGATCTCCTGCGTCCGCAGGACGTCCTGATGCGCCACCCGGCGCAGGCCAAACGCCCGCTTCTGGAGGCCATGGCGCGCCAGCTTGCTTCGCGGACCGGACTTACTTTCGTTTCAGTGCTGTCGGCACTGCTCGACAGGGAGAAGCTCGGCGCCACCTGCATCGGCCAAGGCATCGGCATGCCTCACGCGATGCCTGGCGGATTGGGGGAGCCGGCTGCTGTTCTTGCAGTCCTCGAACATCCGATCCCTTACGACGCGTCCGACGAGCAGTGCGTGGATGTCGTACTCGGGGTCGTCTGGCCGCGCGAGGGCTCGACTGAATTCCTGAACGCTCTGGCGCGCTTCTGCAGGCACCTCTCTCAGCCGCAGGTCTTGAAGAAGGTCAGAGCCGCTGCGTCGGCCGAGGAGGTCTTGCAGCATCTCGGTGAGCCCAAGGACTCCGGTTGTGCCTCGATCCCTGGCCTGTCGGCGATGGTGCCTCGAACGCAGGCAGCAACAAGGTGGGCTTGGAGATGAGCGCGATGACGATGGATCGACCCTCGTGCTGGCTGGACGGCCGGATGTCAGATCAGGATCTGGCGGACGCGCTCGGATGCGACATCGCATTCGTCCACGGTGTCTTGGAGCGTTGGAGCCGGGCCTCCCTTTCCAGGGCGCCCCCAGAGCGAACACAGGGCGTACAGACCTGCACAAGGCTGGCGATAGCCCACGCGCTGCACACGACCGGCGCGCTGACGCTACCGGACGCTGCCGCCGTGGCGGCTGGAAGCTGGCAGGTTTCGGCGTCCCTCCTGAAGCTCCTGGAGTTCCGTCCGCGTGGCTGCCAGCCCGGCGACGGCGATCGCGAAGCAGACCCCCTCATGCAGTTCGTCCCGCATGCGGCGGAGGCCATTCCGATCGCTGCTGCCGACGAGTATCTGGATGTGGCGGACGGCCGACGGGTGTACTGGCGCAAGCCACGGCGCGACGCACACCTGCTCGCTTGCGATCTCCACCGCCTGTCACGCGCAAGCCGACGCGAAGACACGCCCGCCCTTCAGGAAGAGTACCTCGATTTGCTCGCCCGGCTGCGGGAGCCCGAGGACCATGTCTGCGAGTGGATCGGGACGGTCGCCGACGGCCGCTTCCGCCCCGCTCCCGACAGGTTCGCCGAGCGTTCGCCCGCGATGCGTCAGGGAATTGGCGACGCAAGGAACCGATCGTTCGCCGAGTCCTACGCAACGAAGGTTTCCGTCAACGTGTCGCTGGCGGCGCGCTTGATGAAGCGGCGCGCTCTTGGCCTCGCCGTGATCGATCCGCTGCGGATGGCGGCTGCGCGGAAAGGCGATGGCAAGGCATGATGAAGACCCCCCACTACCTGATCGACAAGTCGAAGCTGCTCCGCAACCTCGAGCGGATCGCCTACCTGCGCGAGAAGTCCGGAGCCAAGGCGCTGCTGGCGCTGAAGTGCTTCGGGGCCTGGAGCGTGTTCAACTTCATGCGCCCCTACATGGACGGCACGACGTCGTCGTCCCTTAACGAAGTCAGGCTGGGACGCACCCGGTTCGGCGGCGAGACCCACGCCTACAGCGTCGCCTGGGCAGATCACGAGATCGAGGAAGCGGCGGGGCTCGCCGACAAGATGATCTTCAACTCGATCGGCCAGCTCGACCGCTTCGGCGCGCGGATAGGCGGCCTTGCCTGCGGGCTGCGCCTCAACCCGGGCATCAGCGCCTCGCACTTCGACCTCGCCGACCCGGCGCGTCCGTTCAGCCGCCTCGGCGAGACAGACCCGGGCAGGATCGAATCCGTCCTCGACCGGATCAACGGCTTCATGATCCACAACAACTGCGAGAACGGCGACTTCGCGCTGTTCTCCGACATGCTTGACCGGATCGAGGAGAAGTACGGCGAGCTTCTCCGCTACGCCGACTGGATCAGCCTGGGCGGCGGCATCCACTTCACGGCTGACGGCTACCCCATAGACGCTCTGTCCGAACGCCTGAGGCGGTTCTCCGAGAAATTCGGCGCCCAAGTCTATCTCGAGCCCGGCGAGGCGGCGATCACCGACAGCACGACGCTCGAGGTGACGGTCCTCGACTTGCTCGACAACGGCCGGAAGCTGGCGAGCGTCGACGCCTCGGTGGAGGCGCATATGCTGGATCTCCTGATCTACAGGCAGGAAGCCAAGGTCGCGCCGAACATCGGCCCATTCGACTACATGGTCTGCGGCAAGTCCTGCCTGGCCGGCGACATCTTCGGCAGCTTCAGCTTCCAGGCCCCGCTCGAAGTCGGCGACCGCGTCTCGATCCAGGACGCGGCCGGCTACACGATGGTGAAGAAGAACTGGTTCAACGGCGTGGCCATGCCCGCCATCGCCGTGCGCGAACTCGATGGCTCCGTCCGCACGGTCCGCGAGTTCGGCTACGCCGACTACGAATCCAGCCTCTCTTGAGATTTCCCCCCAGCAAGGAAGGAGCACCCTCCCCGAAATGAAGAAGCACGTCCTGATCATCGGCGCCGGAGGCGTCGCGAAGGTCGTCGCGCACAAATGTGCGCAGAACAACGACATCCTCGGCGACATCCATATCGCTTCCCGCACCCTCGAAAAGTGCGCGGCGATCGTCGCGTCCATCCGCGAGAGGAACGCGCTGAACACCGAGGGGCGGCTTGAGGCCCACCAGCTGGACGCGCTCGATATCGCAGCCACCGAAGACCTGATCCGACGGACGGGCGCGCAGATCGTGATCAATGTCGGCTCGGCATTCGTGAACATGTCCGTGCTGTCGGCCTGCATCGCGACAGGCGCCGCCTACATCGACACCGCGATTCACGAAGATCCCGCGAAGGTGTGCGAGGCCCCGCCCTGGTACGATAACTACGAGTGGAAGCGCCGCGAGGAATGCGCAGCAGCCAACATGACGGCCATCCTCGGAGCGGGCTTCGATCCAGGTGTCGTGAACGCCTACGCCAGGCTGGCCAAGGACGACTATTTCGACCGGATCGACTCGCTCGACATCATCGACATCAACGCGGGCAGCCACGGGAGGTACTTCGCCACGAACTTCGACCCGGAGATCAACTTCCGCGAGTTCACCGGGCAGGTCTGGTCGTGGCAAGACGGGACGTGGACGTCCAACCGCATGTTCGAGGTCGGCAAGGAATGGGAGCTGCCAGTCGTCGGGCGGCAGAAGGCCTACCTCACGGGACATGACGAGGTGCATTCGCTGTCCCAGATCCTCGGTATCCCGAACGTGCGCTTCTGGATGGGTTTCGGCGACCATTACATCAACGTCTTCAACGTTCTTAAGAACCTGGGCCTTCTCTCGGAGAAGCCGGTCACCACCGCCGAGGGGGTGGATGTCGTCCCGCTCAAGGTGGTCAAGGCGGTGCTTCCGGACCCGTCGTCACTGGCGGACGGCTACACGGGCAAGACCTGCATCGGCACACTCGCCAAGGGCGCGAAGGACGGCCGCGAGCGCGAGATATTCATCTACAACGTCGCCGACCACGAGGAGGCCTGCGAAGAAGTCGGGAGCCAGGGCATCTCGTATACGGCCGGCGTGCCGGCCGTTGCCGCGGCTATCCTTGTCGCGACCGGCCGCTGGGACGTGGGCAAGATGGCTAACGTTGAAGAACTGCCGCCGCGGCCATTCCTTGGGCTGCTGGGTAAGCTCGGACTGTCCACGCATATTAGCGAAGGCTGTGACGACCGGGTCTTGCTGTTCCCATGATTCCTGCGGAGGGTGCCCGGCAGTCCGGGTGCCCTCCGGGCGCGGCATCAGCGGGATGAAGGCGGGAGTGCTTGTGCGCCGTGACCCGCCTCCAGCCCGTCGACCGCGCGAAGGATTCCTTCCCTCGTCGGCGAGGCGGCCGTTAGGGACACGATCCACGGCAGATGCCTCACTCGCGCGGCGATCTTGGCGGACAGGGACAGGGACCGGGCGGTCTTGCAGCTATCGGAAATCCCTGCTGCGGCGACTAGCTCAGAGAATGCGTCCGCCGTGCGTGCCGACATGAACAGCACGGCATCGATCTCTCCGCGTCGAAGCAGGCCGGCCGTCTCCTCCGACAACTGCAGAGCCTGGCTGGTCGCGTAGACTTCCACCCGTTTGCAGCCATACCCCTGCAACGCCAGCGCCCCGGCAATATCAACCGAGACGTGGTGGCCGCTTGCGTAGGCGAGCGTGCCATCCTCCGGCTGCCACTGATGCTTGACCATGTCCAGAAGACCGGAGGCCGTGCCGGAGGCTGCCGCGATGTTGGAGAAACCTGCCGCCTTCGCAGCCGATGCGGTGTCCGGACCGACGGCAAAGATCCGGATAGCCCGATCCAAACCTTCAAGAGCGGGCACTGCATTTGCGGAGGTCACGATGATCGCCGAGGCTGACCGGAGGATCCTGTCGTCAAACTGCAGCCGATCCACTCGGGGCAGCGGCGCCAGATGGATGCGATGTCCTCGGCTCCTGAGAGCTTCGGCCATCGCATCGGCTTGCGCCTTTGGACGGGTAAGCAGCAGGTTCACTCGGCTCTCCGGCGCGGATCCATCGATCGTCAGCTGGTGAAGAAGCTCTGCGTGCCGTGTGCCTCGATAGCCTCGGCGAGGCGGCCTAGCGCATGGACATAGGCCGCGGTTCGCATGGTCACCTGCTTGTCACGGCTGACGTTCCAGACTTCGCGGCCCTCCCGTTCCATGATGGTCTTCAGCCGATCGTGGATGTCCTCGACAGGCCAGTAGAGCCCCTGTCGGTTCTGCACCCACTCGAAGTAGGAAACGGGGACGCCTCCTGCGTTCGCCAGGATGTCGGGAAGGACCACGGTTCCCTGCCGCGCAAGGATTTCGTCCGCTTCCGGCGTGACCGGACCGTTCGCGAGTTCCAGGACGAGCTTCGCTTTGACCGAGGGGGCGTTGCCTTCGTGGATCATGTTTTCCAGCGCTGCCGGAAGGAGCAGGTCGCAGTCCACGGCAACGAGTTCGTCCGGACCGATCTTCTCGTGACCGCCCGTGCCGACGGTGCTGCTGACAGGTTTTCCGTTCGCCTTGGCATCGAGCAGAAGGTCGAGGTGCAGGCCTGCAGCCGAGAACAACGCGCCTTCCGAATCCGATACCGCGACGATCTTGTGGCCGTCCGCGGCGAGAAGGCGCCCGATGTGCTGCCCGGCATTGCCGAAGCCCTGGATCGCCACTCGCATCGTATGCCCGAGTTCCAGGTCCGACGACAGATGGCGTACCAGATAGTAGCCGCCCCGAGCGGTTGCGTCGCCCCGCCCGAGAGACCCGCCAAGCGAGATCGGCTTGCCCGTGATCACGGCCGGCTCATGCTGGCCGACGATCTGGGCATACTCGTCGGCCATCCAGCCCATGATCATGGAGTTCGTGTAGACATCCGGTGCAGGGATGTCCCGATCCGGGCCGATGATGCGCCCGAACGCCTGGATGTAGGCGCGTGACAGCCGTTCCAGCTCAGCCTTGGAGAGCGTACGCGGATCCACTTGAACGGCTCCCTTGCCGCCGCCATAGGGCAGGTTCATGACCGCGCACTTGAACGTCATCCAGAAGGCCAGCGTTTCGACTTCCTCGGCGGTCGAAGCCGGGTGGAAGCGGATCCCGCCCTTGGTCGGTCCGCGCGTGTCGTCGTAGCGGCAGCGCCAGGCAAGAAACGATTTCCGCGATCCATCGTCCATGCGGATCATGAGCCTGACCTTTGTGGTCTCGCGGGCGAATTTCAGCTTCTCGATCACGTCGGGGTCGATGCTCAGGTGAGCGGCGGCTTCGTCGAGGCGGATCAGGGCGTCGTCAAGCAGGGTATGTTCAGCCATCATGGCTCCTTCGTTGGTGGGTGCTGGGTTCTGCTTGTTGAAGAGTTGGGGCGCGATCAGGCTGCGAGCGCTGCGTGACGGCGGTAGTCCCGGCTGAAGCGGCGGCCGAGCCGCGTCATGATCTCGTAGCCGATAGTGCCCGAGGCGCGGGCAATGTCGTCCACCGTCTGCCGCTCGCAGATGACATCGACAAACTCGCCTTCGCCTGGAGGATCGGCGCAGTCGGTCGTGTCGACGACTATGCTGTCCATCGACACTCGGCCTGCGAACGGCAGTTCCTGCTTCTTGTAGAACGCCAAAAGACTGGCGCCTCGCGGCCAGCCGTCGGCATAGCCGATCGACAGCGTCGCGAGCCGGGATCGCCGCCGGACCGCAAGCGAATGGCCGTAGCCGACGCGGGTATCGACGGGCACCTCGCGCAGCTGCAGCA
>JAEYNO010000095.1 GCA_023412515.1 Actinomycetes bacterium | reverse complement strand
CGGCCCACGGCGCGGCCCGACGTCAGCACGTCGACCGCGTCGGACGCGACGACCCGCGCGCCGGCGCTCCGCAGGCGCGCCACGAGGTCGACGTCCTCGTGCTCCGGCGCGGGCATGAACCCGCCCGCCGCGAGGTACGCCGACGCGCGCACGCCCAGGTTCGCGCCGTGCACGTGGCCGTTGGGGCGGCCCGGCTCGTGGGTCGCGCGCCACGCGTCCCACTGCGACGTCGTGAGGTCGGCCGGGTCCGGGTGCACGGTCCCGACGACCACGTCGGCCCCCGCGTCGGCGAGCCGTACGTGCTCGACCAGCCAGTCCGGCTCGACCGCCGAGTCGGCGTCGGTGCACGTCAGCCACGTGCGCTCGGCCGCCACGGGCCGGACCGCGAGCGCCGAGCGCACCCCGGCCGCGCGCGCCGCGCCCACGTCGCCCGCCGACGTCTCGAGCACCCGCACGCTGCCGAACCGCGCGACGACGTCCGCGCTCGCGTCGCGGCACGCGTCGAGAACGACCACCACGTCGACCGTGCACCCGCCCCGCTCCAGCAGCGCGCGCCGCGCCGCGCGCACCGAGGCCAGGCAGCGCGCGAGGAGCAGCTCCTCGTCGCGGACGGGCACGACGACGGCCACGTGCGCGACCGGTGCCGGGACGGTGCTGCGTCGCGGTCGGACCCGTCCGGGCGTCCTGTCGGCAGCGACCTCGGTGCCGGTGCGGTCGACGACGTCCGGCGCGGCGGTGGCACGTCCGCCCGCCGCTGCGGCGTCGGTGCGTGCGCGTGCGGTCCCCGTCACGCCCCGTCCGGCGGCGTCAGCCTCGAGTCCCTGCCACGTGGCCACGGGCGGGTCCGCGACCTCGGCGTCCCGTGCGGCCCTCACCGCAGCCCCGTCCGCTCGGCCACCGACCGCGCGTCGCGGCTCCACACGTCGAGCAGCAGGTCGGCCTCGTGGTGCTCGACGAGCCGCGTGAGCCCCGCGGCGCCCGCCGCGCGCGCGAGCGCCCGGTGCACCGCGTCGCCCGGCAGCGGGTAGTCGTCGACCGGGTGCCGCCAGTGGCACGCGAGCAGGGTGCCGCCGCGCGCGAGCCGCGTCAGCAGGTCGGGCAGCGCGGCCGCCAGGTCGGACGCCGACAGGTAGTAGCCGACCTCGGAGAGCACGACCAGGTCGAACGGGCCGCCCGGCAGCGCGTCGTCCCCCGTGCCGCCCAGGGCCCCGCGGACCAGTCGCACGTGCGGAGCGTCCCCGAGCCGCGCGCGGGCCCGGTCGAGCGCGGCGTCCGCGACGTCGGTCGCGGTGAGCGCGTCGGCGCGCCGCGCGAGCTCGGCCGTGAGGACGCCGATCGAGCAGCCGACCTCCAGCACGCGCGCGTACCGCTCGTCGGGCAGCGACGCGAGCGTCAGGGCGCGCTTGCGGGTCTCGTACCAGCGGTCGGTGAAGCCCCACGGGTCGTCGTGGCGCGCGTACGTCGCGTCGAAGTACGACGCGGGCAGGGTCGTCGCGCCCTCGCCGGCCCCGGCGTCGGCGGCGGGTGCGTCGGCGCGGGCGGGCGCGTGCACGACGAACGGCTCGACGTCCCGCACCAGGCCGCGCACGAACCGCGGGTGCAGCACCGGCGCGTCGGCGGGGTGGTCGGACAACGGCTCGACCTGCGTCTCGTGCGCCGCGACCGCGCGCTGCTTGAGCACCACCGCGTGGTCGGACAGCGGCAGCCCGCGCAGCGCGTCCCACGGCACGGCCGGGTCGTCGGGGGTGGCCCAGTGCCACAGCCACAGCGGCGCCTCGGCGAGCGTGCAGCCCAGGTCCGCGGCGAGCTCGGCGCACACCTCGGCGACCACGCGGTGGTCGCGGTGGCCGTCGCCGCGCCACGTCGTGACGAGCGTACAGACGCGCGGCCCGGCGGACAGCACGCGCCGCAGGTCGGCCGTGACCTCGTCGCGCGCCTCGCGCAGCCCGCCGTCGGGGTGGCCCAGCAGCGTGACCGACGACGCGGGCGACAGGACCTCGACCGCGCGGCGCACCTCGTCGACCCGGCGGCGCACGAGGTCGGCCGGCCCGAGCGTCGGCGACCCCGGGTGCGATCCCGCGCCGTCCGAGACCACGACGACCTCGGCGGGCCGGCCGACGGCCGCGAGCTCGGCGAGCAGGCCGCCCGCCGTGAGGGTCTCGTCGTCCGGGTGCGCCGCCACCACGACCGTGCGCCCGGTGCGGGGCAGCGGCCACGTGGGAAGGGCCGCGAGGCGCTCGTCCCACACGCGCGGTGGCGTGCCCGGGGCGCGGCCGTCGAACGTCACCACGGCGCGTGCTCGCGGGCGGCCACCGTCGTGCCGAGCGACGCGTCGTCACGCTCGGCGTGCTGCTGACGCACGTACACCTGCAGGTCCGCG
Organism: Actinomycetes bacterium; assembly: GCA_023412515.1. Taxonomy (GTDB): domain Bacteria; phylum Actinomycetota; class Actinomycetes; order Actinomycetales; family Cellulomonadaceae; genus Cellulomonas. The sequence goes on along the minus strand of JAEYNO010000095.1, from coordinate 2,338 downwards.
ACGCGTTTGGCGTGCTCGGCGTCGAGCGCGAGCGGCGCGGGTCCGAGCGCGTGCCCGACGCGCGTGAGCACGTGCTCGCACGTGCGGGCCACCGTCGCGCGCACCCGCTTGGCCAGCAGCGTGCCGGGGAGCCCGAGGTCCAGCGTCCCGTCGACGACGCGCGCGGCCTCGGCGAGCGCGCGCCGCGCGTCGGCCAGGGCGACGTCGACGGCGCCGAGGTGCATCGCCACGAGTCGGTCGTCGGTCGTCGTCGCGTGCTGCCACAGCGTGCGACCCAGCGCGACCGCGCCGCCGTACCAGCACGCCGCGACCCCGATGCCGCCCCACCAGAACCCCGGTCGCTCGAGGTACCAGCCCGGGGCGCCCACGGCCGTCGCGGGCACGTCGTCGAAGGCGACGGGCGTCGACGGGATCTCGCTGAGGCCGCGCGCCGCCCACGGCTGGTCGACGAGCGTCACGCCCGGGTCGGTGAGGTCGACCGCGAAGAGGCGGCGCGTGCCGTCGGGCAGGTGCGCCGTCACGAGCGCGGCGTCCAGGCGGTCGGCCAGCGAGCACCACGGCTTGGTGCCGGTCAGCCGCCACGCGTGCTCGCCGTCGTCCTCCGCCGGGCCGTCGGGGTGCCGCGTCGCGTCGAGGCGCACGCCCGGACCCTCGGCCGCGAACACGCCCCACGTGCGCTCGTCACCCGCGGGCGACCACGCCTGCTCGAGGATCGCGAGCGCGTCGAGGTGCGGCTCGACGGCCCGCGCGACGGCGAGGTCGTGCGCCGCGAGGGTCGCGAGCGTCGACCACAGCGCGGCCGTCGCGCCCGCGCCGGGGCGCAGGTGGTCCGGCCAGGTGCGGACCGCGGCGAGCGCGGCGTCGACGTCGGCGGGCAGCGGGTCCGGCAGCCACGGGTCGGCGGTGCCGACACGGACCGGGGCGGTGCTGGTCACGGGCCTCCTTCAGCGGGACGACGGTCCGATCATCGCCGCGTGCGCCGCGCGCGGCGACCGGAGACGTGGGAGGTCTGAGCCGCCGGGGTGCGTCGGGGGCGTGCGCTCGCGCACGAGGTCGACGGGTCCGCCGACGAGGCCGCGTGGATCCCCCTCGCCGACGTCGACGCGCTGGACCGCGTCGGGCTCGTCGACGTCGCGCGCCGGCTCGCGGGTCTGCTGCCGGGCTGATGGCGCAGGTCGGGCGCGCCGCGGCGGATCCGGCCCGGGGCGCGGCTGCCCGGGCGGGGCGGACGGACCGACCGGTCAGCCGAAGAGCTGCCGCGCCGCCCGCCGAGTGAACGCCTCGAGGTCGGCGTCGGGGGTCGCGTCCTGCGCGGCGAGCGTCGCGATCCCGTGCACGAGGGCCCACGCGGCGCGACGGGCGTCGTCGTCGGAGAGGCCCGCGCGGGCCCGTGGGGGCAGCGACGCGACGCCCGCGGCGAGCTGCTCGGCGGCGGCCGCGCGGGCCGCGACGAGCCCGGGGTCGTCCGGGGTGACGAGGTCGGGGCGGTGCATGACCGCGTAGTGGCCCGGGTGGGTGCGGGCGAACCGCACGTAGGCGACGGCGACCTCGTCGAAGCCGCCCGGTGCGGCTGCCGCGAGCGCGTCGGCGAGCAGGTGCTGGCCCTCGGCTGCGAGCGCGGTCAGCAGGCCGCGACGGTCGCGGAAGTGGTGCGCGGGGGCGGCGTGCGAGACGCCTGCGCGGCGGGCGAGGTCGCGCAGCGACAGCGACGCGGGGCCGGACTCGGCGATGACGGCGGCGGCGGTGGTCAGCAGCGTGCGACGCAGGTCGCCGTGGTGGTACCCGTCGCTCATGGCGCCACCCTAGAGCCGCATCTAGGCACTGCCAAGTTGACGGTGCTACCCTCCATCTTGTCGCCGACAAGATGGAGGTCCCGTGGCGCCGCTCGTCGTGCTCCTCGCCGCCACGCTGCTCGCGCGTGCCGCCGGTGCCGCGGGGGTCGCACACCTCGCGGACTGGCCCGCCGCTCTCGCGGCCGGGCTCGCGGCCATGTTCGTGCTCACCGGCGTCGCGCACTTCACGCCGCGACGCCGCGCCGGGCTCGTCGCGATCGTGCCGCCCGCGGTGCCGTCGCCCGCGCTAGCCGTGACGGTCACGGGCGTGCTGGAGCTCACCGGTGCCGCGGGGCTGCTCGTGACCGCCTCGCGACCCCTCGCCGCCGCGTGCCTCGCGGTCCTGCTCGTCGTGCTCTACCCGGCCAACGTCCACGCGGCCGCGGCGCGCCGCGCCCCCGACGCGCCGCACACCCCCCTGGGGCGGCGGACCGTGCTGCAGCTCGCCTACCTCGCCGCGGCCGTCGCGGTCGCGCTCGGCTCCTGACCCCCGGTCGGGGGTCAGG
>JAEYNO010000175.1 GCA_023412515.1 Actinomycetes bacterium | reverse complement strand
GCGCGAGCGAGGTGGTCATGGGGACCTCCAGGGGGTGTCGCGCCGGACGGCCGGACGCGGGCGGACGGGTGGTCGTGCTTGGACGGCGGGCCGCGGGCTCAGTCGAGCAGCGGGCCGAGCGCGGCGACCGCGTCGTCGGCGGCCTGCTGCGGCGACTTCTGCCCGCCGACCGCGGCGCTCCACGCCTGGCCGAGCGTGAGCTGGACGTCGGCCACGGACTGCGCGGGGATGACCGAGGCCGGGTAGTTCGCGCCGAACTGCGTGATGGTCTGCGCGAACGGCTTGAGGAGCGCGTTGCCGGTCACGGCCTGGTCGGCCGCGGCGTCGGTGCGCGAGGGCAGCGAGCCGACGATCTCGGCCGGCAGCAGCTGGCCCTTCGCGTCGAGGTACGTGGCCGTGAGGTACTCCCACGCGAGGTCGGGGTTCTTGCTGAACGCGCCGATGCCCTCGCCCTCGCCGCCGAGGTAGACCCCGCCGGTGCTCGACAGCGGCAGCGGGACGACGCCGTACTCGAACGTCGCGTCGGACTTGGCGGTGCCCATCTGCCAGTTGCCGTTCGCCGCGAACGCGGTCCTCCCGGCGGCGAACTGCTGGAACGGCACGGTCTGGTCCCAGGTCACGGACTCCTGCGAGAGCCAGCCGTTCTCGACCCAGCCGCGGACGCGGGCCAGGCCCGCGGCGAGCGCGTCGGCCTGCGGGTCGTCGTAGCTGAAGCCCTCGGACGTGATCCAGGGGTAGGCCTGCCACTCGCCCTGCGACTGCGGCAGCGCCGACAGCGTGATGCCCGCGTAGCCGGCGTCCTTGGCCTTGGCCATCGCGGCCTCGAGCTCGTCCATCGTGGTGGGCGGCTCGACGCCGATCTCGGAGAGGATGTCGGCGTTGTACCAGAGGCCGAGCAGGTTGACGTAGCCCTGCACGGCGTAGGTGGTGCCGTCGACCTGGTGGATCACCGACTCGGGGACCTTGTCGGCGTCGGCGAAGTCGGCCCAGTAGTCGTCGAGCGGCGCGAGCGCGCCGCCGAGCGCGAGGGTCGAGGCCTCGGCGCCGTTGAACACGACGACGTCGGGGCCGGTCTGGGCGCCCGCGGCGGAGACGAGCTTGGAGTTCAGCTGGTCGTAGGGGACGAAGACGTTCTCGACGGTCGCGCCGTCGTGCTCGGCCTCGAACTTGTCGGCGAGCTCGTCCATGAGGCGGACCTGGTTCTCGTCCGAGAAGTAGTGCCAGACCGTGACGGTGTCGCCGCCGGCGGACCCGCCGGTCGCGTCGCCGCCGCCGGCGGACGTGCCGCCCGTGCAGGCCGCGAGCAGCAGGCCGCTCGCGGCGGCGAGGGACGTGAGCGCCAGCCACCTGCGGCGGCGAGGGGTGGACCGTGCGTCGTTGCCGTTGATGTCCATCAACCGGGCTCCCGTGTGTCAGGACGAGGTCGGTGGCGCGGGCGGGGTGCCCGGCCGGTGCGGGTGGGGTGCCCGCTCCGCTCCTCGTCGATGCGTGATGACCTGCCGGGTGCCCGACGCCGCGTCGCTGCGGCGGACCGGTGTGACCACCGTCGGCCGAAAGCGACCGAAACCCGTTTCGGGACGTTAACACTGGGATGACGCGTCGGTCAACCGGGTGTGCGAGATGACGTTTTCGGGCATGATGAGGTCCGCAGCGCGCCCCTTCGACCGGGCGCGGCAGGGACGGACGGAGGACCACCATGACGACCACGGACGGCAGACCACGGCCCGTGACGCTGCGCGACGTCGCCCAGCTCGCCGGCGTCTCGGTGGCCACCGCCTCCAAGGCGCTCAACGGCAAGGCCGACGTCCACCCCGACACGCGCCGCCGCGTGCAGGAGATCGCCGACCGGCTGTCCTTCACCCCGAACTCGCTCGCGCGCGCCATCACCGCCGGGCAGACCGGCACCGTGGGGCTGCTCACGCACGACCTCGAGGGGCGCTTCAGCCTGCCGATCCTCATGGGTGCCGAGGACGCGTTCGGCGCCGGCAGCACGTCCGTCTTCCTGTGCGACGCGCGCGGCGACGCGATCCGCGAGCAGCACCACCTGCGCGCGCTGCTCGGCCGTCGCGTCGACGGCCTCATCGTCGTGGGCTCGACCACCGACCCGCGGCCGTCGCTCGGCACCGACGTCCCGGTCCCCGCCGTGTACGCGTACGCGCCGTCGGTCGACCCGCGGGACGCGTCCGTCGTGCCCGACAACGTCACCGCCGGGCGGCTCGCGGCCGAGCACCTGCTCGCGCTCGGCCGACGCCGCGTCGCGCACGTCTCGGGCGACGCGACCTACGCGGCCGCGCAGGACCGCGCCACGGGCGTCGCGCAGGCGCTCGACGCGGCGGGCGTCGAGCAGGTCGGCCCCGTGCGCTACGGCTCGTGGACCGAGGCGTGGGGGCGCGCCGGGGTCGCCGCTGCGCTCGACGCGGACCCCCGCATCGACGCCGTGGTGTGCGGCAGCGACCAGATCGCGCGCGGCGTGCTCGACGCGCTGCGCGAGCGCGGCGTGGGCGTGCCCGGCGACGTCGCCGTCATCGGGTTCGACAACTGGCAGCCCATGATCGCCGGCTCGCGCCCCGCGCTGACCAGCGTCGACATGAACTTCGAGACGATGGGCCGGCGCGCGGCCACCCGGCTGTCCGCGCTCGTCGCCGGTGCGTCGGAGTCCGGGGTCGAGACGATCGAGCCGCGCGTCGTGGTGCGCGCCTCGACGGCCGGGGAGTGACGGCGCCACCGCCCGGCAGGGCCGCGCCCGACGCCCCGTAGGCTGGGGACGTGCGCTGCGGGTACTTCGACGCGGGCGTGTGCCGCTCGTGCACGCTCCTCGCGCAGCCGTACCCCGAGCAGGTCGACGCGCAGCAGCGGCACGTCCGCACCGTGCTCGCGGACCCCGCGGGCGTGACGTGGCTCCCGACCGTCACGAGCGCCGAGGCGGGGTTCCGCAACAAGGCCAAGATGGTCGTCGCCGGCACGGTCGACGCCCCCACGCTCGGGATCCTCGACGCGCACGGCCACGGCGTCGACCTGCAGGGCTGCCCGCTGTACCCGCCTGCCGTGAGCGCCGCGCTGCCCCCGCTCGCCGCGTTCGTGACGCGTGCGGGCCTCGTGCCGTACGACGTCCCGACGCGCCGCGGCGAGCTCAAGCACGTGCTCGTGACCGGGTCGCCCGACGGCGAGCTCATGGTGCGGTTCGTGCTGCGCAGCACCGAGGCGCTCGCGCGGATCCGCAAGCACCTGCCGTCGCTGCAGGACGCGCTGCCGTCGCTCGTCGTGGCGTCCGCCAACGTGCAGCCCGCGCACGCCGCCGTGCTCGAGGGCGACCGCGAGATCCTGCTCACCGAGCGCGGCACGCTCCGCATGCGCGTCAACGGGCTCGACCTGCACCTGCGTCCGCGGTCCTTCTTCCAGACCAACACCGAGGTCGCGGCCGCGCTCTACCGCCAGGCGGTCGCGTGGGCCGACGAGGCCGACGTCGCCTCGGCGTGGGACCTGTACTGCGGCGTCGGCGGGTTCGCGCTGCACCTCGCGCGGCCGGGCCGCACGGTCGTGGGCGTCGAGACGAGCGCCGAGGCCGTCGCGAGCGCCGAGCACACCGCGCACGACGCGGGGCTGCCCGGCACCCGGTTCCTCGCGGGCGACGCGACCGCGTTCGCGCTCGCCGCGCAGGACGTGCCCGACCTCGTGGTGGTCAACCCGCCGCGGCGCGGGCTGGGCGAGCCGCTCAGCCGCTGGCTCGAGGGCAGCGGCGTGCCGCGCGTCCTGTACTCGTCGTGCCACGCCGGCTCGCTCGCGCGCGACCTCGCGCACATGCCGTCGCTGCGGCTCGTGCGCGCGCAGGTCCTCGACATGTTCCCGCACACCGGGCACCACGAGGTCCTCACGCTGCTCGAGCGCCGCTGAGCGGGCGCGTCGCGGAGCCGGCGCGTCGCCGAGCCGGGTGTGCACGCAGGCCCGTCGTCACCAAAGCCCTGGGCCGGCCCGCCGCCACCTGGCACGATCACGCGCGTGCTGCTCACGCTGACCGCCGACGCCCCTGACGCCGCCACCCCGGCGTCCGACCTGGGCCACCTGCTGCACAAGCACCCCGACCGCGTGCAGACGTTCGACACGGGCGTCGGCACGGCGCACGTGCTGTACCCGCGCGCGGACGCCGAGCGGTGCACCGTCGCGCTGCTCGTCGAGGTCGACCCCGTCGGCCTCGTCCGTGACCGCGCGGGCCGCGGCGAGGGGCCCCTCGCGGCCTACGTCAACGACGTGCCCTACGCGTCGGCGTCGGTGCTCGCGGTCGCGCTGCGCCGCGTGTTCGGCACCGCCATGACCGGGCGCTGCGACCGGCGCCCCGAGCTGGCCGCCCGCGCGCTGCCGCTCGAGGTCCACGTGCCGGCCGTCGCCGTGCGCGGCGACGTCGCGCTCGTCGCCGAGCTGTTCGGGCCGCTGGGCTGGGAGGTCGCCGCGACGCCGTTGCCGCTCGACCCGCACGTTCCCGCCTGGGGCGACTCGCGCTACGTCGACCTGCGGCTGCGCGGCACGCTGCGGCTCGCGGACGCGCTGTCCCACCTGTACGTGCTGCTGCCCGCGCTCGACGGCGAGAAGCACTACTGGGTGGGCGAGGACGAGGTCGACAAGCTGCTGCGCGCGGGGGAGGCGTGGCTCGCCGACCACCCGCGCCGCGACGTCGTCGTGCACCGCTACCTGCGGCGCAGCCGCCCGCTCGCGGCGTCGGCGCTCGAGCGGCTCGCGGAGGTCGAGCACGTGCCGGCCGACGCGCTCGACGACGCGGTCGCCACGCGCCCGGAGGACGTCGACGACGTGCCCGCGGCGCCACCGGTCACCAGCGGCACCGTCACCGGCACGACGTCCGACGTCGACACCGACGCCGCCGACGGACCGCCCACGCCGCCGCTCGCGCGTCGCCGCGTCGAGGCCGTGCACGCCGCGCTGCGCGCCGCGGGCGCACGGACCGTGGTCGACCTCGGCTGCGGCGAGGGCGTGCTGCTGCGCGAGCTGCTGGCCGACCCGTCGTTCGACCGGCTGCTGGGCGTCGACGTGTCGCACCGCGCGCTGCAGGTCGCCGCACGCCGGCTGCGGCTCGACCGGCTGCCCGAGCGGCAGCGCGCCCGCGTCGACCTCGCGCAGTCCGCCCTGACGTACCTCGACGACCGGCTCGTCGGGTTCGACGCGGCCGTCCTCATGGAGGTCGTCGAGCACGTCGACCCGCCGCGCCTGCCCGCGCTCGAGCAGGCCGTGCTGGGGCACGCGCGCCCCGGCACGCTCGTCGTCACGACCCCGAACGTCGAGCACAACGCGCGCTACGGCCTCGACGACGGCCACCTGCGGCACCACGACCACCGCTTCGAGTGGACGCGCGCGCAGTTCCGCGACTGGGCGTGCGCGGCCGCGGCCGCGCACGGCTACGACGTGACGTTCGGCGGGGTCGGCGACGAGGACCCCGACGTCGGGCCGCCCACGCAGCTCGCCGTCCTCACCCGGAGGTGACCGCATGACCCGCCTGGAGATCCCCGCGACCTGCCTCGTCGTGCTCGTCGGCACGTCCGGGTCCGGCAAGTCGACGTTCGCGGCCCGGCACTTCGGGCCGTTCGAGACCGTCTCGTCCGACTGGTGCCGCGGCGTCGTGTCCGACGACCCGACGTCGCAGGCCGCCACGCCCGAGGCCTTCGCGCTGCTGCACCACCTCGTCGGCGTCCGGCTGCGCGCGGGGCTCCTCACGGTCGTCGACGCGACCAACGTGCAGCCCGACGCGCGCCGCGGGCTCGTGGCGGTCGCGCGCGAGCACGACGTGCTGCCCGTCGCGATCGTGCTCGACGTGCCCGAGGACGTCGCGCACGCCCGCAACGCGGCGCGCCCGGACCGGGGCTTCGGCGCGCACGTCGTCCGGCGCCAGGCGCAGCAGCTGCGCCGTTCGGTGCGCGGGCTCGCGCGCGAGGGGTTCCGCACGGTGCACGTGCTCGACGGGGTCGCGGACGTCGAGGCCGCCGAGATCGTGCGCGTGCCGCTGCGCAACGACCTGCGCGGCGAGACGGGCCCCTTCGACGTGGTCGGCGACGTGCACGGCTGCCGCGCCGAGCTCGAGACCTTGCTCGGCCGGCTCGGCTACGCGCTCGTGCGCGACGCCGAGGGGCGCCCTGTCGACGCGGTGCACCCCGAGGGGCGGCGCGCGGTGTTCGTCGGCGACCTGGTCGACCGCGGCCCGGACAGCCCGGGCGTGCTGCGGCTCGTCATGGGCATGGTCGAGGCGGGGCACGCGCTGTGCGTGTCGGGCAACCACGAGGCCAAGCTGGTGCGCGCGCTCGCGGGCCGGCAGGTCAGCACGTCGCACGGGCTCGCCGAGACGCTCGCGCAGCTCGCCGCCGAGCCCCCGGAGTTCCGCGAGCGGGTCCGGGCGTTCTGCGACCGCCTCGTCGCGCACTACGTGCTCGACGAGGGGCGGCTCGTCGTCGCGCACGCGGGCCTCAAGGAGGCGTACCACGGGCGCGCGTCGGGCCGCGTGCGCTCGTTCGCGCTGTTCGGGGACACGACCGGGGAGACCGACGAGTACGGCCTGCCCGTGCGCCTGCCGTGGGCGGAGGACTACCGCGGCAGCGCGACGGTCCTCTACGGCCACACGCCGACGCCCGCGCTCACGTGGGTCAACGACACGCTGTGCCTCGACACGGGGTGCGTGTTCGGCGGGCGGCTGTCGGCGCTGCGGTACCCCGAGCGCGAGGCCGTGCAGGTCACGGCCGAGCGTGTCTGGTGCGACCCGGTCCGCCCCTTCCCGCGGGCCGAGCCGACCGACGGCGCACCCGTGGCCGTCGGCCGGTCCGGCGCGGCCGGCGGCGGTCCGGACGGTGACGCCGTGCGCGGCGCGCCGGACCGCCTGCGCCTCGACGACGTCACCGGCCGGCGCGTGGTCGAGACGCGTCTCATGGGCCGCGTGTCGCTGCGCCCGGAGGACGCGGTCGGCGCGCTCGAGGTCATGAGCCGGTTCGCGCTCGACCCGCGCGTGCTGCTGCACCTGCCGCCCACCATGAGCCCGTGCGCGACCGCCCGTGAGGGCGACCTGCTCGAGCACCCGCGCGAGGCGTTCGCGCAGTACGCGGCCGACGGCGTGGCCGACGTCGTGTGCGAGGAGAAGCACATGGGCTCGCGGGCCGTCGTGCTCGTGTGCCGGGACGCCTCCGTCGCGGCCGCGCGCTTCGGGCTGCCCGCCGGCGCGACCGGCGCGGTGTGGACCCGCACGGGCCGCGCGTTCTGGCAGGACGCGGCGCGCACGCAGGCGCTCGTCGGCACCGTGGCCTCGGCGGTCGCCGCGGCCGGCGCGTGGGACGACCTGCTCGCCGACGGCGACGACGCATGGCTGCTGCTCGACTGCGAGCTGCTGCCGTGGTCGGCCAAGGCCATCGACCTGATCAAGGCCCAGTACGCCTCCGTTGGAGCAGCCGCGCGCAGGGTGCTGCCCGAGGCGGCGCCCGTTCTCGAGGAGGCCGCCGCGCGCGGTCTTGACGT
>JAEYNO010000435.1 GCA_023412515.1 Actinomycetes bacterium | reverse complement strand
GCCGCGAGGCGCGTCCCGGGGCCGCGGCCACGCACGGCGCGCACGCGGCCTGACGGCCCGGCGGTCCGACCCCTCGGGCGCTCGGGCGGCCGGAGGCACGAGCACCCTCTGAGGCAGGTGCCCCCGGACGCACGAACGCGGCGCACCGCCGTCCCCCTCCAGGACGGTGGTGCGCCGCGTCGCCTGTCGCGCGGACGCCCCCTCAGGCGTCGCGCGTGCGGAGCCGCACGGCCGCCAGGGCGACCAGCAGCACGACCCAGCCGACCAGCACCGCGTACCCCTCCCAGGGGCTGAGGTTCACGGCCTGTCGGGACATCTCGCCCGCCATGTCGAGGTACTCCTGGGGCGACGTGACGCGCGCACCCGCCGACGCGGGCAGGAACGGGCGCACCCACTCGAGCGGCTTCCACGGCACGGAGGCGAGGACGTTCTCGATGACGAGGACGAACCCGATGACGATCGTGATCGTCGCCGCCGTGTTGCGCACGAGGGCCCCGAGCGCGAACCCGAGCAGCGCGACCGTGGCGATGTAGAGCGGTGTGGCGGCCACCACGCGCAGCATCTCCGGGTCGGACCAGTCGGGGCGCATCGCGGGCTGCACCAGCCCCGCGAGCAGGAGCTGCAGCGCCGTGCCGATCGCGGCGGTGACGAACGAGACGACCAGCACGACGAGCCCCTTGGCCCACAGCACCGGCAGTCGCGTCGGCACGGCCGTCAGCGTCGAGCGGATCTGGCCCGTGCCGTACTCGCCCGTGACCACCAGCGCGGCGACGACCACGAGGGTCAGCGACGCGAACATCTGCGCAGGCCCGAGCGCCGCGTAGACGACCGACGCGGAGCCGGCCGCCTCGGCCTCGCCGTTCACGCCCAGCATCGAGTAGGCGGCGGCCATGGCCCACGCGAGGAGCAGCATCACGGCGAACGTGATGCCGATGACCCAGTAGGTCGACCGGACCGTCCAGAGCTTGATCCACTCCGAGCGGACGACGCCGAAGAAGGACACACGGGCCGCCGACGCGCGGGTGCGGGTCGGGGCAGCGGGGGAGGTGGCGGTGGCGCTCATCGCGGGGTCTCCGTGGTCGCGGGGCCGGCGGGGGCGACGGCCGGGGCGGGGGCGCCCTCGACACCCGAGCGGTACTCGACCGCGTCGGACGTGAGCGCCATGTAGGCCTGCTCGAGCGAGCCGCTGACGGGCGTGAGCTCGTGCAGCACGTAGCGCGAGGCCGCGGCGAGCTCGCCGATCTCGGCCGCGGACGGGCCGTGCACCTCGATGAGGCCGGGCTCGATCGCGTCGACCGTGGCCTGCGGGCCGGACAGCGCGGCGGCCAGCTCGGACGCGTGCGGGCTGCGCACGCGCACGGTCGTCGTCGTGGCACGGGAGACGATCTCGCTCACGGGGCCGGCGGCGACGATCTTGCCGCGGCCGATCACGAGCAGGTCGTCGGCGGTGACCGCGACCTCGCTCATGAGGTGCGACGACAGGAAGATCGTGCGGCCCTCCGAGGCGAGGTGCTTGGCCAGGCCGCGCACCCACGCGACGCCCTCGGGGTCGAGGCCGTTGACGGGCTCGTCGAGGATGAGCGTGTGCGGGTCGCCGAGCAGCGCGGCGGCGATGCCGAGGCGCTGGCCCATGCCGAGCGAGAAGCCCTTGACGCGCTTCTTCGCGACGGTGGACAGGCCGGCGAGCTCGATGACCTCGTCGACGCGCTTGTTCCCGATGCCGTGCGTCGCGCCCAGCGCCCGCAGGTGCTGGCGCGCCGAGCGGCCCGGGTGCACCGCCTTCGCCTCGAGCAGCGCGCCGACCTCGGTCAGCGGCGCGGCCGAGCGCGCGAACGGCTTGCCCTGCACCGTGACGGTGCCGGCCGTCGGCTTGTCGAGCCCGACGATCATGCGCATCGTGGTCGACTTGCCTGCGCCGTTGGGCCCGAGGAAGCCGGTCACGCGGCCGGGCCTCACCGTGAAGCTGATGCCGTCGACGGCGGTCTTGCTGCCGTACCTCTTGGTCAGTCCGTGCGCCTCGATCATCACGTCCCCTGGGTTCGCGTTGTGCTCACGGCGACGACGCTATGCCCGCGAGGGGTCGCGGCGGCACCGTCCGGCGACCGATCTGCGCCGGCGGGCCTCATCCGCGCGAACGAGTCCGGACGTCGCAGGTCGCAGGATCCGCGCGCCGCACGTCCTTCTCCCGTCCGGTGGGGAACGCGCGGCACCCCGGCTACGTTGAGATCCACGTCGACAGAACTTCCCCGGCCGGCCACGACCAGGAGAGCCGCATGACCAACCCCGTCTTCAGCAACAGTCCCGTGTTCGGGGACCCGCGCCAGCAGCGCGGCCGCCAGCAGGGCGCCGTCCAGCAGGCGCCCGCGTGGGGCACGCCCGGCGCGCAGGCCGCCGACGCCGTCACGCTCGAGCAGATGTACGACGCGCCCACCGCGACCCCGCGTGACACGGGCCGCCTCACGTACGACGACGTCATCGTCAAGACCGGCGGTCTGCTCGCGCTGCTCGTCGTCGTCGGCGCCGCGACGTGGACCCTCGCACCCGGTCTGTGGATCGTCGGCGCGCTCGCGGGCCTCGTGCTCGGCCTCGTCAACGCGTTCAAGAAGAACCCGAGCCCGGTGCTCATCACGCTGTACACGGTCGCGCAGGGCATGTTCCTGGGCGGCATCAGCGCCGTCTACGAGACCCGGTACGACGGGATCGTCGGGCAGGCCGTGCTCGCGACGCTGTCGGTGTTCGCGGTGTCGCTGTTCCTGTTCCGCTCGGGCAAGGTGCGCGTCACGCCCAAGTTCCAGCGCGCGGTGCTCATCGGCATCGCGGGGTACCTCGTGTACTCGCTGCTGAACCTCGGACTCATGCTCTTCGGCGTGGGTGACGGCATGTACGGCCCGCTGCGCTCGGGTCTGCTCGGCGTCGGCATCGGGCTGCTGGCCGTCGGCCTCGCGGCCGCGAGCCTGATCATGGACTTCGACGCGATCAAGCGCGGCGTCGACCAGGGCGCGCCGGCCAAGATGGCGTGGTCGGCCGCGTTCGGCCTCATCGTCACGCTGGTCTGGCTCTACCTCGAGCTGCTGCGCCTGCTGGCGATCCTCCGCGGCGACTGACACGCGGACAGCGTGGGTACGACGACGCCCCGCCGACCTCCGGGTCGGCGGGGCGTCGCCACGTCGTGGGCACGTCCAGATGTGCCTCTCCAGGCGCGTCAGGGGCCGGACGGCGTCCCGCACTCGCTGCAGAACTTGGCCGTCACGGGGTTGGTCGCGGAGCACGACGTGCACGTGCGCTCGGCCGCGAGCGACCCGCCGCACTCCTGGCAGAACTTCCCGCCGCCCGACTGCGCGCCGCACGACGGGCAGCGCGCGATCGACTGCGTGCGCAGGGCCAGGCCGGCGGTGAGGTCGGTCGTCGCGAGCCGCTCGGTGATCTGCGAGCGACGCGCCTCGGCCTGCAGCTGCGCGAGCTGCTCCGCCAGCACGGGCGAGCAGCGCACGCACTGCCCGATCTCGTCGTTCCAGCACACGTCGCCGCACACCCAGTCGCCGCAGCCGCGGCACTGGTGGAACCGGTCAGCGATCTGCCCGACGGCCTGCCGCATCGCGCGGTCCTTGGCGGCAGAGTTGGTGCCGCGGTCGAGCAGCTGGTCGGCCGCGCTGCTGAGCTGCGAGAAGCGCCCGCCCAGCAGGTTGCCCAGACCGCGGGCCAGGCTCTGCCCCGTCTCGCGCAGGTCGCGCTGGAACGCCGAGCGGTACCCGTTGCCGCAGCGCTCGCAGCGGAACTCGAACTGGTACCCGTCGGCGTTGGACAGGTCCCGCACGTTGTCGGTGAACGGCACTGCCTCGGTCACGTTCGCTCCTCGTCGGCGGTGGACCCGCCCACCCGTTCTTGACGCGCCTACCGCGCTCGGCGAGATTAACCGACGGATCGTCACGTCCCCGCCAGGTCACCCGCACGGAGGAACCTTCCGCATGCGTCCGTCCCGCACGTCCCCCGTGCTCGCCCTCCTGCTGCTGCTCACCGCGTGCGCGAGCGGTGCGCCCGGGGCGTCGCCGAGCACGTCCACGCCCGCCGCCGGCGGCGGGCCCGGGGCCTCGCCCGCGGCGTCCCCCGAGC
>JAEYNO010000016.1 GCA_023412515.1 Actinomycetes bacterium | reverse complement strand
CCCGGGTGGCGCGCGCGGCCGGGCGGCTGCGCCTGCGGGCGCTCCTGCGAGCCGACCTGCTGGCGCTGACGATCCCGCGGCACGTCGACCTCGTGCGTGACCGCTTCGGCGCGGACCACGTGGCGCTCGCACCGCACGGCAGCTTCGAGCTCGTGCCGCTGCCCGACCTCGCGCGACCGCCCGGCCCGCGGCGCGTCCTCGCCTACGGCCGGTGGGGCGCCGCCGTCACCGCCGACGTGCTCGTCGACGCGTACCGCGAGCTGCGGCGGCGCGGCCGCGACGACGTCGTGCTCGTGCTCGCGGGGTCGGACGGTCCGGACGAGCCGGGGTACCTGGCGGAGGTCGCCGCGCGCGACGGGGGCCTGCCGGGTCTGGAGCTGACCGGGTTCGTGGCGGACGAGGACGTGCCGGCGCTGTTCCGCTCGGCGGCGGTCGTCGCGTTCCCGTCCGCGCCGGGCCCGGGCGCCCCGGGCGTCCTGCACCTGGCCGGCGAGCACGGGCGGGCGGTCGTGCTGCCGCGCGGCACCGAGCTGGACGACGTCGTCGAGGACGAGGGGTTCGCGGTCGAGCGCTACGACCCCGGTGACGCGACGGGGCTCGCGGACGCGCTGGAGCGCGTGCTCGACGACGACGAGCTGCGCACCCGGCTGGGGCGGCAGAGCTTCACCGCGGCGGCGGGCGCGGCCCTCGCCGACGTCGTGCACTGGCACGTGCTGCAGCTGCGGCGGCTGGCCGCGGAAGCCGGACGCTCGTGACCGGCGTCGGCGCGGGTGCGCGACACCGCGCGGAGGACTCGAGGTGACCACGGGGACGCCGGACGCACCGGAGATCATGGACGCGCTCGTCACGGCGCTCGACCGCCTGCACGCGCTGCGGCTGCTGGCGTCCGTGCTGGACAGGGCGCTCGACCCGCCGGAGGCGCGCGCGACGCTGCTCGAGGTGGCGGCCGACCTCACCGACGCCGACGTCGTGGCCGTGCTGGGACCCGACGACGTGCGTGCGACCGCCGGTGCCGACGCCACGGGTGTGCTGGAGCGCGCCGCGGCAGCGGCCGCGACGACCCCACCAGGCCGGGTCGCGGTGCTCGACGGCGGCACGACGGTCGTGCAGGTGCCTCCCGATCCCGACGGCGACCTGCGCGCGGTGGTCGTGTCCCGCACCGCCGGGCCGCCGTTCGGCACGGGCGAGGTGGACCTGGTCGACGTGGTCGTGGCGACGGCGGTGATGGCCCGGACCATCTGGCGGCTGCACACGACGGCGGTCGAGCGCGCGGCCGTCGCCCGCGAGCACGAGGCCGCGTCGACCATCGCGCAGGCCGTCCTCGCACCCGTCCCACCGGCCGTGCGGGGTCTCGACGTGGCGGCGCGCTCCGAGCCGGCGAGCGTCGCGGGCGGCGACCTGTACGCCTTCGCGGAGCGTGACGGCGCGCTGTGGTTCGCGGTGGGCGACGTCGCGGGCAAGGGCCTGCCCGCCGCGGTCGTCATGAGCCGCGTGATCGCCGAGTGCCTCGCGGCGTTCACGGGCGAGGACGCCGGCGACGTCGAGGCCGCGGCGCGTCGGGTCGACCGAGGGCTGCACGACTGGCTCGTCGAGGTCGGTCGTTTCGTGACGCTCGCGGTCGGGCACGTCGACCCCGCGAGCGGGCTCGCCCGCGTGTGCAACGCGGGGCACTCGCCCGTGCTGCTGGGCACGCCGGGACGCGCCGAGGTCCTTCCGGCCACGTCACCGCCGCTCGGTGTGCTGCCCGACCTCCCGCACGGGGTGCGGGAGGTGGTCCTCGCACCGGGCGACACCCTGTGGTTCGGCTCGGACGGCCTCGTCGAGCAGGAGGACGCGGCGGGGGCCATGCTCGGGTACGAGCGCTTCGCAGCGCTGTGCGGGCGGTGCTCGCAGGGCACCGCGGCGGGCAGCCTTGCGGCGGTGCTCGACGCGGTCGCTGCGCACGGCCGGGGCGTGCAGCAGTCCGACGACCGCACGCTCGTCGTCGTCCGACGGGAGGCCCGCGCATGATCCGGGAGATCGACCTGCCGGTGGACCACTCGGCGCTGAGCGTGCTCGAGGACTGGTTCACGGCGCTGTTCGCGGACGCCGGGTGGGCCAGCCCGGGCCGCGTCCGCACACGCATCGAGCTCGCGACCCACGAGATCTGCGTCAACGTGGTGGACCACTCGGGCCTGTCGCGCTGCGAC
Organism: Actinomycetes bacterium; assembly: GCA_023412515.1. Classification (GTDB taxonomy): domain Bacteria; phylum Actinomycetota; class Actinomycetes; order Actinomycetales; family Cellulomonadaceae; genus Cellulomonas. The sequence continues at coordinate 1,017 of JAEYNO010000016.1, read as the reverse complement.
CGGCTGCACGTGCGGGGCGCCGTCGACGACCACGGCGTGACCGTGCACGTGAGCGACGGGGGTGCCGCACCGGACCGCACGCGGATGGCGGTCGAGCCGGTGCCGGGCGTGCTGCAGGAGGGCGGGTACGGCCTGCTGATCGTCCGCAAGCTCGTCGACGACTTCGAGCACACGCGGGAGGGCGCTGTGAACACCTGGCGGCTGCACGTCAGACGACCGACCGAGGGCGGTGCCCCGTGACCCCGACGTCGTTGGACGTGACGCGCCCTGCGCCGGGGCTCGCGGTCATCGAGGTCGCGGGCCGGTTCGACGCGCCCGCCGCGCTCGAGCTGCGACGCGCGATCGACACGTTCGCGGTCGGGGGCGTCGACACGGCGGTGGTCGACCTCACGGAGGCGACGTTCGTCGACTCCGCCGGGCTCGCGGCGGTCGTGCACGCGCACCGCGTGTGCGAGTCGGTCGGGGGGACGGCGGTGGTGTGCGAGCCGCGCTCGGCCGACGCACGACGCGTCTTCGAGCTGACGATGCTGGACCGCGTGCTGCGCATGGTCACGGCGCGCGGGTCGGAGCACGCCGGATGAGGGCGCTGGTCGTCGACGACGACACCGTGTCCCGGCTCGTCCTGGCGCACATCTTGCGGAAGGCCGGCTGGGACGTCACGCAGGCGGACGACGTGGCGGCGGCCGTCGCCGCGGCGCCCGGCGCCGACGTGGTGTTCTGCGACTACCGCCTGCCGTCCGGCACGGGGCTCGACGTGCTGGCCGGTGTGCGCGGGACGTGCGCCGACGTGCCGTTCGTGCTGGTCACGGGCGTCGTGGAGCACGCGGACGTGGGCGACCACCCGCCGGACGGGGTGGCGGCGCTGCTGAGCAAGCCCGTGAGCACGGCGACGGTCACGCGGGTGCTCGCCGGGCTCGGTCCGGCCGTCTGACGTCGCGCCCGTGGCACGGCGCAGGCCGTGCCGCGCGCCGGGGCGCGGCACGGCCTGCGGGGTGCGGGGTCGTCGCGGCGGTCAGC
>JAEYNO010000453.1 GCA_023412515.1 Actinomycetes bacterium | reverse complement strand
CTCGACCTTCCTCGAGGTCGCCTACCTGCTCATCCACGGCAACCTGCCCTCGGCGGACGAGCTGCACGCCTTCTCGGACCGCATCAACCGCCACACCTTGGTGCACGAGAACTTCCGCACCTTCATGGGGACCTTCCCGAGCGGTGCGCACCCCATGGCGGTGCTCTCCTCGGCGGTCAACGCGCTCGCGCCCTTTTACCCCGAGTCGCTCGACCCCTTCGACCCCGAGGCCGTCGAGCTCGCGACCGTCCTCATCCTCGCGAAGGTCCGCACGATCACCTCGTACCTGCACCGCCAGCAGAAGGGTGAGCCGCTGCTCTACCCGGACTACTCGCGCGGCTACGTCGACGACTTCCTGCGCATGACCTTCGCGGCGCCCTACGAGAAGTACGAGGCGGACCCGATCGTGGTGGGCGCCCTCGACAAGCTGCTCATCCTGCACGCGGACCACGAGCAGAACTGCTCGACCTCCACGGTGCGCATGGTCGGCTCGGCGCACGCGAACCTCTACGCCTCGGTCGCGGCCGGCATCAACGCGCTTTCGGGCCCGCTGCACGGCGGGGCCAACGAGGCCGTGCTCGCGATGCTCTCGCAGATCCAGGCCGACGGCGGCGACCCCTCGGCGTTCATGGCCAAGGTCAAGAACAAGGTCAACGGTGTGCGCCTCATGGGCTTCGGCCACCGGGTCTACAAGAACTACGACCCGCGCGCCGCGATCGTGAAGCAGAGCGCCCACGAGGTGCTGCAGGCGCTCGGCAGCACCGACGAGCTCCTCGACATCGCGATGGGCCTCGAGGAGATCGCGCTCAACGACGACTACTTCGTCTCACGCAAGCTGTACCCGAACGTCGACTTCTACACGGGCCTCATCTACAAGGCGATGGGCTTCTCGGAGCAGATGTTCACGCCGCTGTTCGCGCTCGGCCGCATGCCCGGCTGGATCGCCCAGTGGCGCGAGATGATGAACGACCCGCAGACCAAGATCGGGCGCCCGCGCCAGGTCTACACGGGCGCCACCGAGCGCGCGTACGTGCAGGTCGCCGACCGCTGAGCGCGGGTGGCGCCCGCGTGCCGGGCGCCGCTGCGCGGCTCAGCCCGTGACCGTCACCCGCACCTGGCCCGTCGGCAACGGGGCCGCGCCGGTCGGGCGCCACGTCGGGTCCGCGCGCGACCACCGCTGGTCGGCGACCGTCACCGCGTCGGCGCCCGTGTCCCGCGCGACCGCGACGGCCCACTGCGCGAGCGCCCACGCGGCGCGCGGCACGTCCTGCGGTGCGATCGCGGTCGCGTCGAGGTCGACCGTCGACGCCGTGCGCTCCGGCCCGTCGGCGAGCGTCACCGTGGCGGGCAGGTCGCCCCAGTCCCGTGCGACGCGGTCGGTGACGGGGCCGGTGCCGCTCGGCGTCTCGACGGGCCGCAGCGTGCAGCGCAGCGCGGCGGGGGAGAAGCCGGTCAGCGCCGAGGCCCACGCGCGCGAGCGCACCTCGTGCTGCGCGTACGCGTCGGGGAAGCCGCTGCGCTGCACGGCCTGCGCGGCCTGCGTGACCGGCATGTCCTGGTAGCCCGCGACCTTCTCGAGCCCGTCGTAGAACTTCGTCGTCGAGTAGACGGGGTCCATGATCTGCTCGACCGTGCCCCAGCCCTGCGACGGGCGCTGCTGGAACAGCCCGACCGAGTCGCGGTCGCCGTAGTCGATGTTCTCGAGGCGTGACTCCTGCAGCGCGGTCGCGAGGCCGATCGTCACGGCGCGCGCCGGCAGCCCGCGCCGCACTGCGAGGGACGAGACGAGCGCGGCGTTCTGCGCCTGGTCGGGGCTCAGGCTCCAGTCGGTGCCGTCGAGGTGCGCCACGCAGCGCTCGGCGACGGGACGCTCGGGCCGTGCGCGGTCGAGCAGCGCGACGACCCCCGCGACGCCCACCCCGACGACGAGCACCGCGAGCAGCGCGACGCCGAGCACGGGCAGGCAGCCGCCTCGACGGCGGCGCCTGCGGGGACGTGCCACGGCGTCAGTTCGCGTGCAGGGCCGCGTTGAGGTGCACCCCGGCGCCCGACCGGGCGACGGCCTCGACCTCGCCCGTGCGCGAGTTGCGGCGGAACAGCACGCCGTCGGCCCCGGCCAGCGCGCGGGCCTTCACGACGCGCGCGTCGCCGTCGTCGACGGCGCCCTCGACGTCGAACCCGACGAGCCGCACCTTGGTCCCGGCGGTCACGTACAGCCCGGCCTCGACCACGCAGTCGTCGCCGAGCGGGATCCCGAGGCCCGAGTTGGCGCCCAGCAGCGAGCGCTCGCCGATCGACACGACCTCGCGGCCGCCGCCGGACAGCGTGCCCATGATCGACGCACCGCCTCCGACGTCGGAGCCGTCGCCGACCACGACGCCGGCCGAGATGCGGCCCTCGACCATCGACGTGCCCAGCGTGCCCGCGTTGAAGTTGACGAACCCCTCGTGCATGACGGTCGTGCCCGGCGCGAGGTGGGCGCCCAGCCGCACGCGGTCGGCGTCGGCCACGCGCACGCCCGACGGGAGCACGTAGTCGACCATGCGCGGGAACTTGTCGACACCGTGCACGGTCACGGGCGTGCCGGTCGTGGCGCGCAGGCGCAGCCGCGTCGCCTCGAAGTCCTCGACCGCGCACGGCCCGCGGTCCGTCCACACGACGTTCGGCAGGACCGCGAACAGGCCGTCGAGATTCTGGCCGTGCGGCGCGACGAGCCGGTGCGAGAGCAGGTGCAGCCGCAGGTAGGCGTCGGCCGTGCCGGCCGGAGGCGCGTCGAGGTCGACGACGGTCGCGACGAGCCGGACGTGCACGCGGCGCGCGGCGTCGTGACGCTCGCACGCCGCGAGGTCGTCCGGCGCGTGCTCGCGCACGGACGCCGCGTCGTCGGCGACGAGGGTCGCGGGCGGCTCGCCCAGGGCGGGCGCCGGGTACCAGACGTCGAGGGTCGTGCCGGACTCGGTGACGGTGGCCAGGCCGAGGCCCCAGGCCGTGCGGTCGGTCATGGCGCCAGCCTACGGCGCCCCGGCGTCCGCACGGCGGCCCGTCCGCGGTGCGGGAGGCGCGGGCGCGTAGGGTCGGCGCCGTGGCTGCCGACGACCTGCTCGACCTGTCCGCCGACGTCGTGACGCTCACGCGGCAGGTGTGCGACCTGCCGTCCGTGAGCGGTGACGAGGCGCGTCTCGCGGACGCGGTCGAGGCCGCGCTGCGCGCGTACCCGCACCTGGAGGTGCTGCGCGACGGCGACACCGTGGTCGCGCGCACGCACCTGGGGCGCGAGCGGCGCGTGGTCGTCGCGGGGCACCTCGACACCGTGCCGCTCGCGGACAACCTGCCGACGCGTCTCGAGGCAGACGTGCTGTGGGGTCGCGGCACGGTCGACATGAAGGGCGGCGTGGCCGTCGCGCTGTCCCTCGCCGCGTCGCTCACGGCGCCGGTGCACGACGTGACGTGGGTGTTCTACGACCACGAGGAGGTCGCGTCCGAGCTCAACGGCCTGGGGCGCGTCGTGCGGCACCACCCCGAGTGGCTCGCGGCGGACTTCGCCGTGCTCGGCGAGCCCAGCGACGGCGGCCTCGAGGGCGGGTGCAACGGCACGCTGCGCGTCGAGGTGCGCCTGGCGGGCGTCGCGGCGCACTCGGCGCGAGCGTGGGTCGGCGTCAACGCGGTGCACGCCGCGGGAGAGGTGCTGCGCCGGCTCGAGGCGTACGAGCCCGCGACGGTCGAGGTGGACGGCCTCGCGTACCGCGAGAGCCTCAATGCGGTCCTCATCAGCGGCGGCGTCGCGACCAACGTCATCCCCGACGCGTGCGTCGTCACGGTCAACTACCGGTTCGCGCCGTCGCGGTCGGTCGACGAGGCCGTCGCGCACGTGCGCGACCTGTTCGCGGGCTACGACGTCGAGGTCACCGACGCCGCCGCGGGCGCCCGCCCCGGGCTCGACGCGCCCGCCGCGCAGGACTTCGCGGCCGCGGTCCTCGCCGTGACCGGCGGCCGCCCGGCCCCCAAGTACGGCTGGACGGACGTCGCGCGGTTCAGCGAGCTCGGGGTGCCCGCCGTGAACTTCGGGCCGGGCGACCCGCTCCTCGCGCACAAGGACGACGAGCGCGTGCCGGTCGCGCAGATCGAGCTGTGCCACCGCGCGCTGCGCGCGTGGCTCACGGGCGAGCGGCCGGACGGGTCGCCGCGCGGCGCGGCCTGACGCGCGTCGCCGGGCCCGACGACGACCTGGCCGGGACCGGCGCGCTTCCCGCCGCGACGCGTCCCACCTGCACCTAGGCTCGGGGCCATGACCCACGAGACGTCGGCACCCGCACCGGAGTACCGCCGCGGCCCCGTGCTGCTGCGGCGCGACCAGATCCCCGCCACGACCTCCGACCAGCGGCTGCTGTCGCGCGGCGAGGGCGCCTCCTGGCTGCACTCGGACCCCTGGCGCGTCATGCGGATCCAGAGCGAGTTCGTCGAGGGGTTCGGCGCGCTGGCCGAGGTCGGGCCCGCCGTGAGCGTGTTCGGCTCGGCACGCGTCAAGCCGGGCGACCCGTACTACGCGATGGCGCAGGACGTCGCGCGCGGCCTCGTCGACGCGGGGTACGCGGTGATCACGGGCGGCGGTCCCGGGATCATGGAGGCGGCCAACCAGGGCGCGACCGAGGCCGAGGGCCTGTCGATCGGTCTCGGGATCGAGCTGCCGTTCGAGCAGGGCATGAACCGGTGGGTCGACCTCGGCGTCAACTTCCGCTACTTCTTCGCCCGCAAGACGATGTTCGTCAAGTACTCCGAGGGCTTCGTCGTGCTGCCCGGGGGGTTCGGCACGTTCGACGAGCTCTTCGAGGCGCTCACGCTCGTCCAGACCCACAAGGTCACGGGCTTCCCGATCGTGCTGCTCGGCGGCGACTACTGGGACGGGCTGCTCGCGTGGCTGCGCGGACCGGTCCTCGAGAACGGCATGATCGCCGCCGCCGACGTCGACCTGCTGCACGTCGCGTCGACCGCCGAGGAGGCCGTCGACGTCGTGGTCCGGCGCAACGCCGAGATCCGTGCCGAGGAGGCCGCGGCCGCCGAGGCGACCGAACGGGCGAACCACGAGGCGCAGGTCGCCAGCGGCGGCCCGGTCCCGGAGCCCGTCGGCGGCGAGCCGGAGGACGAGCAGCTCGCCGGCGGCGGGTGGTGACGAGCGGCCCGCTGCCCGGCGTCCCCGCCGGTGCGGCGCCGCTGCGGCTGCGCGGTCGGACGTTCGCGCCCGACCGGCCCGTCGTCATGGCGGTCGTCAACCGCACGCCGGACTCGTTCTACGCCGCGGCGCGCTACCGCGACGACGACGTCGACGCGGCCGTCGACAGGGCCGTCGAGCAGGGCGCCGACGTGCTGGACGTCGGGGGCGTGCGCGCGGGCCGCGGGCCCGCGGTCGACGAGGCCGAGGAGGTCGCGCGCGTCGTGCCCGTCGTCGAGCGCGTGCGCGCGCGGCACCCGGAGCTGCTGGTGTGCGTGGACACGTGGCGCGCGGGCGTCGCGCGCGCGGTCGCGGACGCGGGCGCCGACCTGCTCAACGACACGTGGGCCGGGCACGACCCGGGGCTCGTCGAGGTCGCCGCCGAGCGCGGGCTCGGCGTGGTGTGCTCGCACACCGGCGGGGCGACGCCGCGCACCGACCCGTTCCGCGTCACGTACCCCGCACCGCCGGGCGTCGACCCGCTCGACGGTGTCGTCGACGACGTCGTCCGCACGCTGACGGCCGCGGCCGCGCGGGCCGTCGCGCTCGGCGTCGACCCGGCCGCGGTGCTCGTCGACGCGACGCTCGACTTCGGCAAGACCACCTGGCACTCGCTCCACCTGCTCAGAAGGACCCCGCAGATCGTGCAGATCGGGCACCCTGTGCTCATGGCGATCTCGCGCAAGGACCTGGTGGGGGAGACGCTCGACCTGCCGCCCGACGAGCGGCTCGAGGGCACGCTCGCGGCGACGGCGGTCGCGGCGTGGCTCGGTGCGCGGGTGTTCCGCGTGCACGACGTCGCGGCGACGCGGCGCACGCTCGACATGGTCGCGGCGATCCGCGCCGAGCGCGCGCCCGCGCTCGCGCTGCGGGGCATGGTGTGAGCGCGCCGCAGGGC
>JAEYNO010000366.1 GCA_023412515.1 Actinomycetes bacterium | reverse complement strand
CGCGCAGGTCGGGCGGGGCGGCGGGACCGGGCACGCGGCTGAGTGTAGGGCCGTCGCGGGGGTGCGGGACGTGCCGGCCGACGCGCGGGCGGGGTGCCGGTCGCCGCGGGCGTCGTGTGGGTGCCGCGCGCCATGATGGACCCGTGAGCGACCCGACCCCGCAGACCGCCGAGCGCGACGTGCCCGCCGAGGCCCGGCACCGCTGGACCGAGCTGGCCGAGCAGATCCGGGCCGACCAGTTCGCGTACTACGTGCGCGACGCGCCGTCGTCGTCGGACGCCGCGTACGACGAGCGGCTGCGGGCCCTCGAGGCGCTCGAGGCTGAGCACCCGGGGCTGCGCACGCCGGACTCGCCGACGCAGCGCGTCGGGGGCACGTTCTCGACCGAGTTCACGGCGGTCGACCACGTGCAGCGCATGCTGTCGCTCGACAACGCGTTCTCGCGCGAGGACCTGCTCGCGTGGTCGCAGCGCGTGCACCGCGACCTGGAGTCGGACGCGCCGCTCGCGTACCTCACGGAGCTGAAGATCGACGGGCTCGCGATCGCGCTGCTGTACGAGCGCGGGCGGCTGGTGCGGGCCGCGACGCGCGGCGACGGCCGCACGGGCGAGGACGTCACGCTCAACGTCCGGACGATCAGCACGATCCCCGACGTGCTGCACGGGGACCCCGCGACCCACCCCGAGCTCATCGAGATCCGCGGCGAGGTGTTCCTGCCGGTCGAGGCGTTCCGCACGCTCAACGAGGCGCAGGTCGCGGCCGGGCGGCCGCCGTTCGCGAACCCGCGCAACGCGGCCGCCGGGTCGCTGCGGCAGAAGGACCCGCGCGTCACCGCGTCCCGCCCGCTGCGCATGTACGCGCACGGCATCGGCGCGCTCACGTGGGGCGAGGGCCGTGGCCAGGGCATCGAGCGGCAGTCGCAGGTGTACGAGCTGCTGGCCGGGTGGGGCGTTCCGACGTCGTCGCACACGCGCGTGCTCGACGGCCTCGACGACGTGTGGGACCGCATCGCGTACTACGGCGAGCACCGCCACGACGTCGAGCACGAGATCGACGGCGTGGTCGTCAAGGTCGACGACATCGCGCTGCAGCGCAGGCTGGGCGCGACGAGTCGCGCGCCGCGCTGGGCGATCGCGTACAAGTACCCGCCCGAGGAGGTGTTCACGCGCCTGCTCGCGATCGAGGTGGGCATCGGCCGCACGGGTCGGGCGACGCCGTTCGGCGTGATGGAGCCCGTCACGGTCGCGGGCAGCACGGTGCGCCAGGCCACGCTGCACAACCAGGACGTCGTCCGGCTCAAGGACGTGCGGCCGGGCGAGACGGTCGTGCTGCGCAAGGCCGGCGACGTCATCCCCGAGATCGTGGGCCGCGCGCCGCAGGCCGACGAGGGCGAGCGACCGCCGCAGTGGCACATGCCCGCCGACTGCCCCGAGTGCGGCACGCCGCTGCGGCCCATGCGCGAGGGCGACGTCGACCTGCGCTGCCCGAACGCGCAGGGCTGCCCGGCGCAGGTGCGCGGGCGGCTCGAGCACATCGGCTCGCGCGGCGCGTTCGACATCGAGGTGCTCGGCGAGGTCACCGCCGCCGCGCTCACGCAGCCCGAGGTGCCGAGCACGCCGCCCGTGCCGACCGAGGCCTTCCTGTTCGACCTCGTGCGCTACGGCGACGACCCGACGCCCGACGACGTCGCGCGCGTGCGTGACGCGAGCCTCGCGACGCTCGCGCAGGTCGAGGTGGTCGTGCGCGACGCCGAGACGGGGCTGCCCAAGGAGGACGAGGACGGCACCGTCCGGCGCCGCACGCCCTTCCGCCGCACGCTCAAGCACACCAAGGCGCAGCGCGCCGCCGCCGAGGCCGAGGGGCGCGTGCTGCGCGAGTGGGAGCCGTCGGAGGCGGCCCGCACGCTGCTCGACCAGCTCGAGCTGGCCAAGTCCAAGGAGCTGTGGCGCGTGCTCGTGGCGCTGAGCATCCGCAACGTCGGGCCGACGGCCGCGCGCGCGCTCGCGCAGGAGTTCGGGTCGATGCGTGCGCTGCGCGAGGTCGTCGACGCGACCTGGTGGCCTGACGAGCCCGACGCGACGGACCTCACGAGCCCGACCGCCGGGTCGGGGGAGCAGGACGCGCTCGACCTGGCCGGCACCGACGACGAGCGGGCCGACGCGGCCACTGGTGTCGCCGACGTGGCCGCCGCCGAGGACCTCGCGCCGGACCCGCACGCCGCGCACCGCGCGGCCGCGGTCGCGCGGCTGTCGGGCGTCGAGGGCGTCGGGCCCACGATCGCGCAGTCGCTGCTCGACTGGTTCGGCGAGCCGTGGCACCGCGAGGTCGTCGACCGGTGGGCGGCGGCGGGCGTCGTCATGGAGGACGTCGCCGACGCGTCGACGCCGCGCACGCTCGAGGGCGTCACGGTCGTCGTCACCGGCAGCCTCGAGCGGTTCAGCCGCGACGGCGCCAAGGAGGCGATCCTCGCGCGCGGCGGCAAGGCGTCCGGCTCGGTCTCGAAGAAGACCGACTTCGTGGTCGTCGGCGAGAACGCGGGCTCGAAGGAGACCAAGGCGCGCGAGCTCGGCCTGCGGATCCTCGACGAGGCGGGGTTCGAGACGCTGCTGGCCGGGGGCCCCGACGCGGTCGGGCCGCCGCCCGCCACCGACGGCGCCGCCGACGGTGGGACGGCCGGGACGGCTGCGCCGGACGACGAGGCGGCCGCGTCCGACGACGCGTCGTGAGCACCGCGGGACCCGTCGTCGTGCGCGTCGCGCGCGACGACGAGCTCGAGGCCGTCGGCGCCCTCACGGCGCGCGCGTACGTGGCCGACCGGCTCGTCGGCGCGAGCCACTGGTACGCCGACGAGCTGCGGGACGCGCGGAGCCGAGCGGCGCACGCGACCCTGCTCGTCGCGGTCGACGCGACCACCGACGACCTGCTGGGCACGGTCACGCTCGCGGCCCCGAGCACGCGCTACGCCGAGGTCGCCCGCCCCGACGAGGTCGAGCTGCGGATGGTCGCGGTCGACCCGGCACGGCGCGGCGCGGGCGTCGCCGAGCACCTGGTGCGCGGTGCGCTGCGCACGGCCGTGGCGGGCGGAGCCCGCGACGTCGTGCTGTCGACCCTCGACCCTATGACCGCCGCGCAGCGGCTCTACGCGCGCCTCGGGTTCGTGGCGCGACCCGAGCGCGACTGGACCGACGAGGTCACGATGCGCGTCCGCACGTGGCACGCGCCGCCGGCGCCGGGCGTCGACGTCGAGGTCGCGACGTGGCCCCCGCTGCGCACGGTCGACGTCGACGGGTGGCGCGTCGGGCTGTCGCGGGGCGTGACCCGGCGGGCGAGCTCGACGGTCGCGCCGTGCGCCGTCGACGACCTGCCGGGCGCGGTCGACCGCGTCGAGGCGCTCTACGACGCCGACGGTGCACCGTCGACGTTCCGCGTCGGCGACCCCGGCAACCCGCCGGGCCTGGCCGCCGAGCTGGACCGGCGCGGCTACGCCGTCGCGTCGCTCACCGACGTGCTCGTGCGCGACCTCGACGCCGGTGCCGGCGGGCGAGTCGGGGGCCCGACCAGCGCCGGCGACGTCGCGCCAGGGCGTGTGCGCGTGGCGGACGCACCCGACGACGCGTGGCTCGACGGGTGGCTGCGCGGCAAGGGCGGCGCCCGCGACGTCTCGCGCGCGATCGTCGGCGCCGCGCCCGCCCTCTACCTCACCGCGACCGACGAGTCGGGCGACGACGTCGCGGTGATCCGGGCGGCGCTCGTGGGGGAGTGGGTCGGCCTATCGTGCCTGCAGGTCGCGCCCGCCGCCCGGCGACGCGGCCGGGGTCGGTCGTTGACGAATGCCGCGCTCGCCGCGGCCGCCGAGCGCGGCGCCCGGCGGGCCTTCCTGCAGGTCGAGTCGCACAACGCCGCGGCGCTGCGGCTCTACGAGGCGCTGGGGTTCCGGCACGCGCACGGGTACGCGTACCGCGAGCGCGCCGCGGGACCGTCGGCCGGCTCGCGCTGACCTGACGGACGCGCCGCGGCGGGCTCCGGACGTCCCGCGCCGCGGCGGCGTGCGGGGTGCACCGCGCGGGCCCTCACGGGCGGGCCGATCGGGGCGGAGGAGCCGATACTGGGCTCATGATCTCGACCGACAACGCCGTGGCCCTCGAGGCCGCGGGCCTGCAGTGGCACCCGCGTGCCGGCGACCGCTTCGTCGTGCGTGGCGCCGACATGGGCGGCGAGGTGTTCACGATCTCCGAGATGGTCGTCGAGGCGCACGAGTACCCGACCGGCACGGTGCTCGGCTTCAACGGCACGACCGAGTGGGCGCTGGACTCGCTGCGGCAGGAGGACGCCCTCTGGCTGCCGCGCGAGGACCAGCTCCGCGAGCTGCTGGGCGGCACGTTCCGCAGCCTCGCGCGCTCGACCGACGGCCGCTACCAGGTGCTCGTCGAGATCGGCGGGCAGCCCGAGCGGGTGTTCACGTCCGAGGAGCCGGCCGACGCGTACGCCGAGGCGCTGCTCGCGCTGGTCACGGCTGCGACGTCGCGCGTCGGCTGACACGTCCGGCCGCGTCGGCGCCCGGACGCGCGACGGCCGGGCCGGACACGAGGTCCGACCCGGCCGCCGATGCGGTCCGACGTCAGTCGTCGGCACCCGCCGCGCGTCGTGCGCGCACCAGCACGCCGCCGCCGGCCAGCAGGGCCGCCGCGAGGGCGGACCACAGCGCGATGGCCGAGCCCGTCGTGGCCAGGCGCCCCCCGGACGCACCGGCAGCGCCGGAGCCCGCGGTGCCGGACGTCCCGCCCGAGCCCCCGGTGCCACCCGGCGTCGGGGTGCTTCCCGGCGTCGGCGTGGCGCCGGGCGTCGGGGTGACCCCCGGCGTCGGCTCGGGCGTGGGCTCGGGCGTCGGCTCGACCGCCGCCGCGACGACCCGGAGGTCCGCCGTGGCGAGGGTCTCGTCGGCGCTCACGGCCGCGACCCGGTAGTCGCCGGCGGCGACCGACGCGGGCACGGTGAGCGTGGTCTCCGCGACCCCGTCCGCCGCGACCTCGACCGTGCCGAGCGCGACGGGGTCGGCCGCGGCGCGTGCCGCGCCCGACGTCGCCGCGACGAGCTGCAGCTCGACCGTGGCGCGTGCCGGGAACCCGGTCGCCGTGGCGGTGACGTCGTCACCCGCCCGCACCTCGTCGGAGCCGAGCGCGAGGGCCGGCGTGCGTCGCTCGGCGAGCCGCGCGACGCCCCAGCGGGACGTGTTCTGGTAGCCCTGGCCGGTCGGGTCGGCCCACGCCTTGACGCCCGTGCGGGCGTTGCCGGTCGCGTCGTTGACCTGGAAGTCCAGGCCGTGGAGGGTACCGGGCCCGCCCGCCGCGAGGAGGCTGATCTCGGCCTCCACCACGTAGCCCGTGTCCGTCTGCCGGGTGGCGGACGCCACGACGCGGCCCGCGCCGCTCGAGACCGCGTTGTCGGCCGCGATGCGGATCTGGACGTCGTCGGCGCGGTACGCGCCGTTCTTGGCGTTGCCCGGGTCGACGAAGATCTCGAGCGAGTCCTTCTCCCAGGCGTTGTTCGGCGCGAGGCTGACCTGCGGGTCCGTGACCTCGGCCAGCACGAAGAACGACGAGCCGTCGCCCGACCACACCGTGCGCACGTCGGCGTAGGCCGCCGCCGCGGTGCCCTGCGTGACCTTGTCGGTGCGGACCACGGGGGCCGCCGCCCACAGGTCGTCGACCTCGGCGTCGACCGCCGGGGGAGCGTCGACCTGGAGCACGTCGACGTGCGACAGCGGCTCGCGCAGCGTGAGCTCGCCGAGGATCCCGGGGGCGTTCCACCCCGCGGTCGTGGCACCGTCCGTCACGGCGACGTCGAACGGCACGGTGCCGCCCTCGGCCGCACCGGGCAGCGGCAGCTCCACGACGGCCGTCCAGCCGCCCTCACGCTCGGTGACCGCGAAGGGCACGTCGCCCTGCCCCGCCCGGGGGATGCTGTACCGCTGCCCGCCGACGCGGAACGTCACCCCGTCCGTCGACTCGTACGTGGCGTCGTCGACGTCCACGTACGCGGTGAGCACGTCCGCCGCCCAGCGCAGCGAGAAGCGTGCGTGGTCGCCGACCGCGGACGGCGCGACAAGCTGCCACTGCGGGTCGGTCGTGACGCGCGGCGCGTCGAGGTCGACCTCGCCGCCGAACACCGTCATGGCCTTCGGCTCGGCCGGCACGTCGCCGCCCAGGGCGCCGACGAGCGACCACTTCGGGTTGAGGTAGTCGTCGAACATCAGCGGCGCGCCGTCGTAGTACAGCCACGACCCCGCGTCGTTGAGCCCCCACACCGTCACCGAGAACAGGCGGTCGGGGTTGGCGCGGTCGTACGCGTTGAAGATGTCGAACGCGGTCCGGTAGTACTGGCCCTGGCGGATCGCCAGGCGCTCCGTCTGCGGGAACCCGGTGGTCACGTCGAACTCGGTGACCGCGAGCTGCAGCCCCGTGGCGGTGAACTTCTCGAGACCCGTGCGCAGGTTCGCGGTCGGGGTGTTGAGGTTGACGTGGTACTGGTGCCCGACGCCGTCGATCGGCACGTCGCGCGCGATCAGCCGCTGCACGAGGTCGTAGTAGCGGTTGAGCTTGGACCCGGCGGCGTCACCGCCCTCGGTGCCGTAGTCGTTGATGAAGAGCTTGACGGGGCGGTCGCTGCCGGGGGCGGCGTAGACCTCGTTGAACGCCTCGTCGGCGTCGCGGAAGGCCTGGTCGACGAACTCCTCGCCGAGCGTGTTGAACCACGTGCTGGTGCGCATGCCGTTCGACGCGGGCGACGCGCTGTCGGCGATGACCTCGTTGACGACGTCGAACGCCGCGAGCGGGTTGCCGGGCGAGCCGAAGGGGCCGTACCGGTCCGACAGGTACTCGGCGACGGCGAAGATGTGCGTGCGCATGCGCTCGCTCGCCCCCTGGGCGTCGAGGGGCGCGCCGTTCTCGTCCTGGAAGAACCAGCCGGGGTTCTGCCCGTGCCACACGAGCACGTGCCCGTAGACGCGGCCGTCGTTGCGCTTGGCCCAGTCCATGAGCGCGTCGGCGCCCTCGTTGGACGTCATCTCCGCACCGGGCGAGCCGGCGAACTTGCCGTCGGCGCCGTACCAGGACTCGGGCTTCATGGCGTTCTCGGGCGTGACCTGGTCGAATTGCGCGCTCAGGACCTGCTCGGGCTCGGTGCCCACGAGGGTCGAGCGGCGCTCGACGGCGACGCCCACGGGGTAGCCCAGGGTGTTCTTGAGGGTGCCGGTCGCGGGCACGGGCTCGCCGACCCGCTCACCGGAGATCATGGCGTCGTCGAGGTAGAACGTGCCCGTGGTGTTGTCGATCGACACCGTGAGCGGGGTCGCGCCGGCGGTGTGCGTGTACGTGACGGCGACGCGCTTCCAGACGCCGGGCTCGAGGACCAGGTCGGTGCCCGCGACGGCGGTCAGCGCGGTGCCGCCGACGGCGACGCGCGCGGTGATCGGCGTGCCGGCGGTCACGGGGGTCGAGCCCTCGGCGACGTGCACCCACACCGAGATCGTGTAGGTCTGCCCGGCCGTGAGCAGGGTCGCCGGGATCGGCATCTGCGCGCCGTCGCCGACGTGGTCGCGCGCGGCGACCCGGAGGCTTCGAGCGTGGCTGACGCGCGTGCGCACGTCGGTGGTCGAGAACGACGTGGCGGCCGGCGTGCCCGAGGGCCCCGCGACGTCGAGCGCGGACCAGGCGGGTGCCCGGCTGCCGACGCTGCTCTCGAAGTTGTTGAACATCACGGTGTACGGGACGGTGCCGGAGTCGGCGGCAACGGCGCCGGGTGGTGCCACGAGACCGGTGAGCACGAGGGCCGTGGCGGCCGCCGCACCTCCGATCGCGCGCCGGTGCCGTCGCCCCTGGGCGGGTGCGTGCATGTCGCTCCTTCGCGTGCATGCCGACGCGGCTGCGGTGCCGCGTCGGGACGTGCCGCTCCTCACCCCGGCGGGCGCGCCGATGCGCCCGGGATCTGTGGGGAACGTTATCGAGAACGTTATCGAGGCGCGTTGACCAGCGACAATGACCCTTTCGGGGCATGCGCGCGCCCGGTTTGCGGGGGTATGAACCGTCACAGGCGACATGACACGTCTGCGTGCTCCCGGCCGCTCGACGATCGAGATCGCTCCGAGGTCGACGCCCAGGTCCGCGCACCGGGACGCGCGGCGGCCTGCGGCCGGGGGACCCACGACGTCTAGACTCCAGGCCATGTCCACCCTCTCCCGCGACGAGGTCGCGCGCGTCGCCGCGCTCGCCCGGATCGACCTGACACCGGCCGAGACCGACCGGCTGGCGGGCGAGCTCGACGTCATCGTCGAGTCCGTCGCCCGTGTGTCCGAGGTCGCCACCCCGGACGTGCCGGCCACGAGCCACCCGCTGCCGCTGTCCAACGTGTTCCGTGCCGACGAGCCGGTCGCGCCGCTCGACCGCGACGAGGTGCTCGCGCAGGCGCCCGCCGCGCAGGACGGCAAGTTCCTCGTCCCGCAGATCCTCGGGGAGGAGTGACGTGACCGACCTGACCCGGCTGACCGCCGCCGAGCTGGCCGACCGCCTGACCGCGCGCGAGGTGACCAGCGTCGAGGCGACGCAGGCGCACCTCGACCGGATCGCGGCCGTCGAGCCCGCCGTCCACGCCTACCTGCACGTCGCGGCTGACGAGGCCCTGGCGACCGCCGCCGACGTCGACGCGCGGCGCGCCGCGGGCGACGAGCTGCACGCGCTCGCGGGCATCCCGATCGCCGTCAAGGACGTCGTCGTGACCCGCGGCCTGCCGACCACGGCCGGCTCGCGCATCCTCGAGGGCTGGGTGCCGCCCTACGACGCGACGCTCGTCGAGCGCATCAAGGCCGCCGGCCTGCCGGTCCTGGGCAAGACCAACATGGACGAGTTCGCCATGGGGTCGTCGACCGAGCACTCCGCGTACGGCAACACGCACAACCCGTGGGACCTCGAGCGGATCCCCGGCGGCTCCGGCGGCGGGTCCGCCGCGGCCGTCGCCGCGTACGAGGCGCCGCTCGCGATCGGCACCGACACGGGCGGCTCGATCCGGCAGCCCGCGGCCGTCACCGGCACGGTCGGCGTCAAGCCGACGTACGGCAGCGTGTCGCGGTACGGGCTGATCGCGCTGGCCAGCAGCCTCGACCAGGCCGGGCCGTGCACGCGCACCGTGCTCGACGCGGCGCTGCTGCACGAGCTCATCGGCGGGCACGACCCGCGCGACTCGACGTCGCTGCCCGACCCGGCGACGGGCTACGTCGCGGCGGCCCGCGAGGGCGCGTCGGGCGACCTGCGCGGCCTGCGGGTCGGCGTCGTGCGCGAGCTGCAGGGCGAGGGCTACCAGCCCGGCGTCCTCGCACGGTTCGAGGAGTCCCTCGACGCGCTGCGCTCGGCGGGCGCCGAGGTCGTCGAGGTCTCCTGCCCGCACTTCACGTACGCGCTCGCCGCGTACTACCTGATCCTGCCCGCCGAGGCGTCGAGCAACCTCGCGAAGTTCGACGGCATGCGCTTCGGCCTGCGCGTCGAGCCGACCGAGGGCCCCGTGACCGCCGAGCGCGTCATGGCAGCGACCCGCGGCCAGGGCTTCGGCGACGAGGTCAAGCGCCGCATCATCCTCGGCACGTACGCGCTGAGCGCGGGCTACTACGACGCCTACTACGGCTCGGCGCAGAAGGTCCGCACGCTCATCCAGCGCGACTTCGCCGCCGCGTTCGAGCAGGCCGACGTGCTGGTCTCGCCGACCGCGCCGACCACGGCGTTCAAGCTGGGCGAGAAGCTCGACGACCCGCTCGCGATGTACCTCAACGACGTCGCGACGATCCCCGCGAACCTCGCGGGCGTGCCGGGCATGTCGCTGCCGAACGGCCTGTCGGACGACGGGCTGCCGGTCGGGTTCCAGATCCTGGCGCCCGCCCGCGAGGACGCCCGCCTGTACCGCGTGGGCGCCGCGCTCGAGCAGCTGCTGGAGACGAGCTGGGAGGGCCCGTTGCTGGGCCGTGCCCCCGAGCTGGCCGGAGGGGCAGCCTGATGACGACGACGAACGTCGACCTGGTCGACTACGACGACGCGGTGGCCCGGTTCGACCCGGTCATCGGCATCGAGGTGCACGTCGAGCTCGGTACCCGCACCAAGATGTTCGACGGCGCCGAGCAGACGTTCGGCGAGGAGCCGAACACGCAGATCACGCCCGTGAGCCTGGGCCTGCCGGGCGCGCTGCCCGCGGTCAACGGCACCGCGGTGGAGTACGCGATCCGCATCGGCCTGGCGCTCAACTGCGAGATCGCGCAGTCGTGCCGGTTCGCGCGGAAGAACTACTTCTACCCGGACGTGCCGAAGAACTTCCAGACGTCCCAGTACGACGAGCCGATCGCGCACGACGGGTACGTCGACGTCGAGCTCGAGGACGGCACGACGTTCCGCGTCGAGATCGAGCGCGCGCACATGGAGGAGGACGCCGGCAAGAACACGCACGTCGGCGGCGCCACCGGGCGCATCCACGGCGCCGAGTACTCGCTGGTCGACTACAACCGCGCGGGCGTGCCCCTCGTGGAGATCGTCACGCGGCCCATCACGGGTGCGGGCGAGCGGGCCCCCGAGGTCGCGCGCGCCTACGTCCAGACGCTGCGCGACCTGTTCCGGGCCCTTGGCGTGTCCGAGGCCCGCATGGAGCGCGGCAACGTGCGTGCCGACGTCAACGTGTCGCTGCGCGCGACCCCGCAGTCCCCGCTCGGGACCCGCACCGAGACCAAGAACGTCAACTCGTTCCGCTCGGTCGAGCGTGCGGTCCGCTACGAGATCGGCCGCCAGGCGGCCGTGCTCGACGCGGGCGGGTCGATCGTGCAGGAGACGCGGCACTGGCACGAGGACACCGGCATCACGACGGCCGGGCGCGTGAAGTCCGACGCCGAGGACTACCGCTACTTCCCCGAGCCCGACCTCGTGCCGGTCGTGCCCGACCGTGCGTGGGTCGAGGAGATCCGCGCCGCGCTGCCCGAGCTGCCGCAGGCGCGCCGCCGCCGGCTGCAGGGCGAGTGGGGCTACGCCGACGCCGAGATGCGCGACGTCGTCAACGCGGGCGCGGTCGAGCTGATCGAGGCGACCGTCGCGGCGGGCGCGAGCCCGGCCGCGGCGCGCAAGTGGTGGATGGGCGAGCTCGCCCGCACCGCGAAGCAGCAGGAGGTCGAGCTCGCGGACCTGCCGATCACGCCCGCGCAGATCGGCGCGCTGCAGCAGCTCGTCGACTCCGGCCGCATCAACGACAAGCTCGCGCGCCAGGTGCTCGAGGGCGTGCTGGCCGGTGAGGGCGACCCCGAGCAGGTCGTCGTCGCGCGCGGCCTCGAGGTCGTGTCGGACGACGGCCCGCTGCTCGAGGCGATCGACGCGGCGCTCGCGGCCCAGCCCGACATCGCCGAGAAGATCCGCTCGGGCAACCTCGGGCCGGTCGGCGCGATCATCGGCGCGGTCATGAAGGCGACCCGCGGGCAGGCCGACGCCGGCCGCGTCCGCGAGCTCGTGCTGGAGCGCGTGCAGGGCTGAGCCGCACGCCCCTCGGCGTGGGTCGCAACACCTCGGTCACACGAGGCTCGTACGATCCGACGCACGCCGAGGGGCACGTGCGTGCAGCGCCCGGCCACCGTGACCGGGCGGCGACGGGAGGTGCCATGCAGAAGCCGACGCTCCAGGGCGAGATGATCGTGCTGCGCCCCGTGCGCGGCGACGACGCCGACGCGATGTGGGACATGCTCGACGACGCCGAGGGCAACCGGCTCACGGGCACCACCCGCACGTTCGCGCGCTCCGAGGTCGACGCGTGGTGCGCGAGCCGCGAGGCCGCGCAGGGGCGGTACGACTTCGCGGTCACCGTCGACGGCGACGACGAGTTCCGGGGCGAGATCGTGCTCTCGGACGTCGACGAGGACGTGCGCTGCGCGAGCCTGCGGCTGTCGATGCGCCCGGCGTACCGTGGCCGCGGGTACGGCACCGAGGCCATCGAGCTCGTGCTGGAGTTCGCGTTCGAGGGCCTCGGGCTGCACCGCGTCGAGCTCGAGGCGCTCAGCATCAACACGCGCGCGGTGTCGCTGTACGAGAACATCGGCTTCCGGGTCGAGGGGCGCCGCCGCGACGCGTACCGCGACGGCGAGGGCTGGTGCGACGCGGTGGTCATGTCGATGCTCGAGGACGAGTACCGCGCCGGGCGCATCGGTGGCTGACCGCGTGCTGACGGCGACCGTGCCGGACGACGACCTGCTCGCGCGGCTCGCGGACCTCGCCGCCGCGCACGCGGACCGTCTGCGACTGGTCCGCTGGGACCTGACGGCCCCGCTCGACCCGGCGACGGCCGCCGCCGTCGACCTCGTCGTCATCCCGCACTACTTCGTGCGGCCCGGCGGGTTCGACGTGCTGCGCGACCTGCCGCGCCTGCGGTACGTGCAGCTGCCCAGCGCGGGGTACGAGCACGCGTTGCCGCACCTGCCGCCGGGCGTCGTGCTGTGCAACGGGCGCGGCGTGCACGACGCGGGCACGGCCGAGCTGGCCGTGGGCCTCACGCTCGCGGTGCAGCGCGACCTGCCGCGCGCCGTGCGCGCGATGGCGCACGGGCGGTGGGACAACCCCTTCGGTCCGTCGCTCGCGGACCGGCGGGTGCTGGTCGTCGGGCAGGGGTCGGTGGGGCGCGCGATCGTCGCGCGGTTCCGACCCTTCGAGGTCGACCTCGTGCGCGTCGCCTCGACCGCGCGCGACGACGCCGACGGGCACGTGCACGGCGTCGACGAGCTGCCCGACCTGCTGCCCGGCGCGGACGTCGTGGTGCTCGCGATCCCGCTGTCGCGCACGTCGTACCACCTGCTCGACGCCGCGGCGCTCGCGCTCATGAAGGACGGTGCGGTGGTCGTCAACGTCGCGCGCGGCAAGGTCGTCGACACCGCCGCGCTGCTCGCCGAGCTCACCGCGGGCCGGCTGCGCGCCGCGCTCGACGTCACCGACCCCGAGCCGCTGCCGCCCGACCACCCGTTGTGGCACGCGCCGAACCTGATCGTGACCGCGCACCAGGGCGGCAACACCGACGCGACGTTCCCGCGCGTGGCCGCCCTCGTGCGCCGTCAGCTCGAGGCGCTGCTCGCGGGGGAGCCCGCGGTGAACGAGGTCGCGCGCTCCTGACGACGCGGCGGCCGCGGGGGGCCGCTCGGTGACCGGGACCGCGGCCCGGTCACCGCGCGAGGCTCACCCGGGTCGGCGCGCGTGGTCCCGGAGCGCGACCTCCCGCTCGCGCTTGTGGTCCACCATCCGCTCGGGGTACCCGTCCGGGGCGCCGTCGGGGAGCCTCCAGGGCTCGTGCACGGCCGCGCCCGGAACGTCGCGCAGCTCGGGCACCCAGCGACGCACGTAGTCGCCCGACGGGTCGAACTTGAGCCCCTGCGTCACGGGGTTGAACACGCGGAAGTACGGTGCCGCGTCGCGCCCCGTGCCGGCCACCCACTGCCAGTTGAGCTGGTTCTGCGGCACGTCGCCGTCGACGAGCCACGCCATGAAGTGGTCGGCGCCGCGCTGCCACTCGACGTGCAGGTCCTTGACGAGGAACGACGCGACGACCATGCGCACGCGGTTGTGCACCCACCCGAGCGCGCGCAGCTGGCGCATCCCGGCGTCGACCAGCGGGTAGCCGGTCCGGCCCTGCGCCCACGCCGCGAACGCGTCGTCGGCGTCGGGGCCGGTGGCCCACGCGTCGGCGGGCACGACCTCGCGCAGCGAGCGGCGCGCGGCGGACGGGGAGTGCCACAGCACGTCGGCGTGGAACTCGCGCCACGCGATCTCCGACCGGTACGTCGCGACCGACGTCGCCAGCGCGCCCCGTGCCCCGCGCCCGGCCTCGGCGAGGTCCGCGAGGATCGTGCGGGGGTGGATCTCGCCGTGCTTGAGGTGCACCGACATCCACGACGTCACGTCGAGGTCGGGGCGGTCGCGGTCGACGTCGTACCCCGCGAGGTCGTCGCGCACGAAGTCGCGCCACCGCTCGCGCGCCGCGCGCTCGCCGGCCCGCGGCAGGCGCACGTCGGTCGTGGGGGCCTCGGGCACGCCGTCGCCGCGCAGCGTCGCCCACGGGACGTCGCGCGGGCGCGGCGCGGGCTCGTGCCAGCCGTGGTCGAGCCAGGCGTTCCGGAACGGCGTGAACACCTTGTAGGGCCCGCCCTGCCCGGTGCTCAGGCGCCCGGGCGCGACCGCGTAGGGGCAGCCCGTGCGCACGAGCCGTACCTCGGGCCCGAGCGCCGCCTCGACCGCGTCGTCGCGCCGCCGGCCGTAGGGCTCGGTGGCCGCGCTGACGTGCACGGCCGTCGTTCCCGTCTCGCGCGCGACCTGCGGGACCACGTGGTCCGCGCGGCCGTGCCGCACCACGAGCCGCCCGCCCGTCGCCTCGTCGAGCGCTCGCAGCGACGCCGCGAGGTACGCGAGCCGCGGCGCGCCCGCCGACCGCCACAGCGCGGGGTCCACGACGTAGAGCGCCACGACCTCGTCGTCGGCCGCACGCGCCTGCGCGACGGCCGCGACCAGTGCGGGGTGGTCGGACAGCCGCAGGTCGCGGCGGAACCAGCAGATGGTCGGCACGTCGCACGCTAACCCGCGGCGGCGCACCCCGCCCGGCGAGCCGGACGCGGTGCCGGGCGCGCCGACGACCGTCGCCGATGTGCACCCGCCGGGACGGCACGCCACGATGGCCGGATGAGCGACACCGCCGACGAACCGGGTCGCGCCGCACCGGGGCCGCGCGCGGCCGCCGCCGGCGGGCGCACCCTGCTGGGCCACCCGCTGGGGCTGTACACGCTGTTCACCACCGAGCTGTGGGAGCGCTTCAGCTACTACGGCATGCGGGCGATCCTCTTCTACTTCCTCACCGACACGGTCGTGAACGGGGGCCTCGGCCTCGACGACGCGTCAGGCGCCGCGCTCGTCGCCGTCTACGGGTCGGCGGTCTACCTCGTCACGGTCGTGGGCGGCTGGGCGGCCGACCGAGTCATCGGCGCACGGCGCTCGGTGCTGTGGGGCGGCGTCGTCATCGCGGCCGGGCACGTGAGCCTCGCGCTGCCGTCGGCCGGCACGGCCTACCTCGGCATCGTGCTGGTCGCGCTCGGCACGGGCCTGCTCAAGCCGAACGTCTCGAGCATGGTCGGCGAGCTCTACTCGCGCGACGACCCGCGCCGCGACTCGGCGTTCTCGATCTTCTACATGGGCATCAACATCGGGTCCTTCACGGCCCCGTTCCTGGTGCAGGCCGCGCGCGAGGTCGGCGGCTACCACGCGGGGTTCTCGGTCGCCGCGGTCGGCATGGCCCTCGCGCTCGTGGCCTTCGTGCTCGGCCGTCGTGCGCTGCACGGCGCCGGCGACGCCGTGCCGAACCCGCTGACCCCCGCCGACCGCCCGCAGGTCGTGCGGACGGGCCTGCTCGTGCTGCTCGCGGTCGTGGCGGCGGGCGTCGTCGCGTGGCTCGTGGGCGCCGGCGGCGGCGGGCCGCTCGACGTCGTCATCGACGCGCTGTCCTACCTCGCGCTCGCGGCGCCCGTCGTGATGTTCCTCGTGATGTTCCGGTCGCCGAAGGTCACCGCGCCCGAGCGCTCGCGGCTCACTGCGTACGTGCCACTGTTCGTCGCCGCCGCGCTGTTCTGGATGATCTTCGAGCAGGCGTCGAGCACGCTGTCGCAGTACGCGCGCGACCACACCGACCTCGACGTGCTGGGCGTGACGATCTCGCCCGTGCTCTACCAGTCGGTGAACCCGGCCGCGATCATCCTGCTCGCACCCGTGTTCGCGTGGCTGTGGGTCCGGCTGGGCGACCGCCCGTCGACCGCGGTGAAGTTCGCGCTCGGCCTCGCGCTCGCCGCGTCGAGCTTCCTGTTCCTCGCGGGCGCGTCCGCCGTCGCGGGCGAGGGGCGCTCGCCCTGGTGGGTGCTGGTGGTCGTGTACGTCGTGCAGACGCTCGGCGAGCTGTGCCTGTCGCCGGTCGGCCTCGCCGCGACCACGCTGCTCGCGCCGCGCGCCTTCCGCGGGCAGGCCATGGCGCTGTGGTTCCTCGCGCCCGCCGCCGGTCAGGCGGTCACGGCGCAGCTCATCACCGTGACCGACGGCGTCAGTCGCACCGCCTTCTTCGGCGGCATCGGCGTCGTGTCGCTCGCGGTCGCGGGCGTCATGCTCATGCTCGCGCCGTGGGTGACGCGGCACGTGCGCGAGGGTGCCGAGTCCGAGGCGGACGTGGCCCAGCGGTCCTGACGTCCCGGCGCCCTGCCACGGCGCCGGTCGCGCACGGTCGCGCCGCCGTCAGAAGGGCGGCGGGGGAGCCGTGGTCGAGCGCACGTGCAGCTCGGTGGCGAGCCGCAGGTGCATCGGGACCTCGCGGCCGGAGACGAGGTCCGCGAGCATCCGCAGCGCTGTCGCGCCCATCTCGCGCAGCGGCTGCGCGACCGTCGTCAGGGACGGGTCGCTCAGCGCCGACTCCGGGACGTTGTCGAAGCCGACGACCGACACGTCGTGCGGCACGCGCAGGCCGAGGTCGCGCGCGGCGTCGAGCACGGCGAGCGCCGACAGGTCGTTGGCGGCGAAGACCGCGGTCGGCCGGTCGGGCCGGTCCAGCAGGTCGTGCGCGGGTGCCGCCGACGTGAGCCGGCGGTACCCGCCGGCGAGCACGAGCGACTCGTCGACCGGCAGGCCCGCCGCGGCCATGGCCTGACGGAAGCCCTGCTCGCGCAGGCGCGCCGAGTCGAGGTCGGTGCGGCCGCCGAGGTGCGCGATGCGGCGGTGCCCGAGCGAGATCAGGTGCTCGGTCGCCATGACGCCGCCCGCGAGGTTGTCGGAGTCGACGGTCGGCAGGCCCGAGGGGCCCGCGTGCGGGTCGATCGCGATCACGGGGACGCCCGGGTAGGTGTCGAGCACGGTGGGCGTGACGATCACCGCGCCGTCGATGAGCGTGCCGGACAGCCGCGACAGGTACCGGCGCTCCCAGCCGACCTCGCCGCCCCCGCCGCCCGAGTACGCGAGCAGCTCGTAGCCCGTGCTGCCGACCACCGACCCGGCGCCCTTGAGCAGCTCGGTCGAGAACGGCTCGAACTCGGCGACGAGGATCCCCAGCACGTTGGTGCGGTGGCTGCGCAGCGACCGCGCGCCGAGGCTCGCCTCGTACCCGAGGTCGTCGATCACCCGCTGGACGCGCGCCAGGGTCTCCTGCGAGACGCCGTAGCGACCGTTGACGACCTTCGACACGGTCGCGACCGAGACCCCTGCCGTCCGGGCGACATCGGTCATCTTGACGCGGGTGACCTGCTCCACACGGTGAGCATAGGCCATCGTGCCGATATCGTTATCGACATCGTTTGACTTCGACCCGGACGCCGGTTCAGACTCGTCAGCGTCAAGCCCGGTCGGGGACGGCGACGTCGCCACCGACCGGGTGCCGAGGGCCGGCGAGGGGGCCGTACCGTCGGTGCAGGATGCGTGTCCCGCGAGGTCGACGACCGAGCAGGGCGCGTCCCTACAGGGATCGACTCGACGAAGAGGACGGGTTCATGAACGTGAGGAAGACCCTGGCGCTCACCTCAGCGGTGTTCGTCTTGGCCGCCGGCATCACGGCGTGCTCGCAGGACAGCGGCGACGGCAGCGACGGCGGCGACGTCACGATGACGCTGTGGCACAACTCCACCACGGGCGACGGCAAGAAGTTCTGGGACGACACCATCAAGGCCTTCGAGGACGCCAACCCCGGCGTCAAGATCAAGGCCCAGGTCGTCCAGAACGAGGACATGGACGGCAAGCTGCAGACCGCGCTCAACGCGGGCGACGCGCCGGACATCTTCATGTCGCGCGGCGGCGGCAAGCTCGCCGACGTCGTCAAGGCCGGCCAGGTCATGGACCTGACCGACCTGATCTCGCCCGAGGTCAAGTCCGCGCTCGGCGACGGTGCGCTCTCCGCGCTCTCGGTCGACGGCAAGGTCTACGGCATGCCGCAGTCGATCCTGCCCGGCGGCATCTACTACAGCGAGGACCTGTTCAAGGAGGCCGGCGTCACCGAGACGCCGACCGACATGGCCTCGCTCAACGACGCGGTCTCCAAGCTCAAGGCCGCGGGCACCAGCCCGGTCGCCCTCGGCGCCAAGGACGCGTGGCCCGCCGCGCACTGGTACTACTTCTTCGCGCTGCGCGAGTGCTCGAAGGACGCGATCGACGAGGCCGCGAAGTCGCGCAGCTTCGACGACGACTGCTTCCTCAAGGCCGGTCAGGACCTGCAGGACTTCGCCGAGACGGAGCCGTTCAACGAGGGCTACCTCACGACGTCGGCCCAGCAGGGCGCCGGCTCGTCCGCCGGTCTCATCGCCAACCACCAGGCGGCGATGGAGCTCATGGGCGCGTGGGACCCGGGCGTGATCAAGGACCTCACGCCGACCAAGGAGCCCCTCGCGGACCTGCGCTGGTTCCCCTTCCCGGCCGTCGAGGGCGGCAAGGGTGACCCGTCGGCCATGATGGGTGGCGTCGACGGCAACTCCTGCTGGGTCAAGGCCCCCAAGGAGTGCGCCGACTTCCTGAACTTCTACATGCAGAAGGAGTACCAGGAGAAGTACGCCGAGGCCTTCGTCACGCTGCCCGCCAGCAAGGAGGCGCAGGGCGTCGTCACCGACCCGGCCCTGCAGGACGTCCTCGCGGCGTACAACGACGCGGCCTACGTCTCGGTCTGGCTCGACACGCTGTTCGGCCAGAACGTCGGCAACGCGCTGAACGTCGGCGTGGTCGACATGCTCGCCGGCTCGGGCTCGCCCGAGGCGATCGTCAAGGCCGTCAACGACGCTGCCGCGAAGGGCTGAGGCAGAGTCCACGATGTCATCCATCAGCGAGAACGTGCGCGACGCACAGGGCTCGCCCACGGGTCTCGCAGCCGAGGGCGGCACGGTCACCGTGCCGCCCTCGGCGGGGCGGGCCCGCGGGATCGGTTGGCGCATGCGGGCGGAGATCGCCCTGCTCGCCGGCCCGGCCCTGATCGTCTTCCTGGCCTTCGTCATCTTCCCGGTCGTCATGGCGGCGTACTACGGGTTCTTCAGCTGGCAGGGCTTCGGCCCGCCGACCGACTTCGTCGGCCTGCGGAACTACGTCACGATCCTCACCGACCCGACGTTCCACGACGCGCTGCGGCACAACGCCTTCATCATGGTGATGTCGCTCGTGATGCAGGGACCGATCGCGATCGCCCTGGCGCTCCTGCTCAACCGCAAGATGCGCGGCCAGTCGGTCATCCGGGTCCTCATCTTCGTGCCGTACGTGATCTCCGAGGTCGTCGTCGGCACCGGCTGGAGCCTCATGCTCCAGACCTCGGGCGCCGTGAACGACCTGCTGGGCAAGCTCGGGCTGGACAGCCTGCAGCGTGACTGGCTGTCGGACCCGAAGATCGCCATCTGGACCCTGATGATCATCATCACGTGGAAGTACGTCGGCTTCGCCGTCATCCTCTTCCTCGCCGGTCTGCAGGGCATCCCCGAGGAGCTCTCGGAGGCCGCCGCGATCGACGGCGCGTCGTACTGGCAGGTGCAGCGGCGCATCACGCTCCCGCTGCTCGGCCCCACGCTGCGCATCTGGGCGTTCCTGTCGATCATCGGCTCGCTCCAGCTGTTCGACCTCGTCTACATCGTCTGGGGCCAGTACGTGGCCTCGACCGCGGGCACCTCGACCATGGCGACCTACATGGTCGTCAACGGGCGGAACGCCGGCAGCTTCGGCTACGGCAACGCGGTCGCCGTCGTCCTCTTCGTCATCTCGCTGATCGTCGCGCTCATCTACCAGCGCTTCGTGCTGCGGCGCGACACCGAGGGCGCGACCACGGGAGGGAAGCGCTGATGGCGACCACCACGATCCGCCGTCCGGCCACGACCGCCACGACGGTCAGCAAGACCTCGAGCCGTCGCCGCGGCGACGCCGCGGTCTGGGGCGTCGCAGCCCTGCTGATCGCCGCGATCCTGGCCCCGGTCGTCTACATCGTGCTCGGCGGGTTCCGCACGAACTCGCAGATCACGCTGGACCCGTCCGGTCTGCCCTCGCCGTGGCAGGTCAGCAACTACCTCGACGTCCTCGGCGGCAGCGTCTTCTGGACCCAGGTGCTCAACTCGGCCGTCGCCGCGCTGAGCACGACGCTCGGCGTCGTCGCGCTCGGGCTCGCGGCCAGCTACGTGCTGGCGCGGTACCGGTTCCGCGGCCGCGGCGCGCTGTACTCGCTGTTCGCGGCGGGCCTGATGTTCCCGATGACGGTCGCGATCACGCCGCTGTACATCCTGGTGCGCGAGCTCGGCCTCATGAACTCGCTCGCCGGCGTGATCCTGCCGCAGGTGGCGTTCGCGCTGCCGACGACGATCATCATCCTGGTCCCCTTCCTGCGGGCCATCCCCGACGAGATCGAGGAGGCCTCGCTGCTGGACGGGTGCAGCAAGCTGTCGTTCTTCTGGCGGATGGTCGTGCCGCTGTCGATGCCCGGCGTCGTCACGGTCGGCATCCTCGCGTTCATCGCGAGCTGGAACAGCTACATGCTGCCGCTGTTCATCCTCAACGACGAGTCGGCGTTCACGCTGCCGCTCGGGGTGCAGGCGTTCGCGTCGCAGCACTCCGTCGACACGGCGCGCGTCCTGGCGTTCACGTCGTTGTCGATGCTCCCCGCCCTGGTGTTCTTCAGCCTGTTCGAGCGCCGCATCGTCGGCGGTCTGACGGGCGCGGTCAAGGGCTGACCGCACCGCGGTGCCCGCGCACGGTCGACGTGCGCGGGCACCGCCCCGTACCTGCACCACCCCAGTTCCTGCGTCACCTGCGTCATCCCTGCGTCGCGGCCGCCTGCCGCTCCCTGTCCCGAAGGAGTCGGATCCGTGACGGATCTCCAGACGGCTGCACCGTCGCAGCCCAGCACCCGCGTCCGCGACCTCCTGGAGCGCATGACGCTCGAGGAGAAGCTCGCCCAGATCGTGGGCTTCTGGGAGAAGAGCGAGGGCGAGGCCGTC
Source organism: Actinomycetes bacterium (assembly GCA_023412515.1). GTDB lineage: Bacteria > Actinomycetota > Actinomycetes > Actinomycetales > Cellulomonadaceae > Cellulomonas. Next base: position 9,414 of record JAEYNO010000366.1, on the reverse strand, counting down.
GCGCCGCTGCAGGGCGAGTTCGAGGTCGAGCGCGGCCTCGACGACGTCATCAAGGACGGCCTGGGCCACCTCACGCGCGTGTACGGCACGCGTCCGATCGACGCGGTCGAGCGCGCGCGCTGGCTGTGGGCCAAGCAGCGCTGGTTCGTCAACGAGACCCGCCTGGGCATCCCGGCGCTCGTGCACGAGGAGTGCCTCACGGGACTGTCGGCCTGGGGCGCCGCCACCTTCCCGACGCCGCTCGCGTGGGGCTCGTCGTTCGACGCCGACCTCGTGACCCGCATGGGCGAGGTCATCGGCCGTTCGATGCGCACGCTCGGCGTCCACCAGGGCCTCGCGCCGGTGCTCGACGTCATCCGCGACCCGCGCTGGGGCCGCGTCGACGAGTGCATCTCGGAGGACCCGTACCTGGTCGGCACGCTCGGCACGTCGTACGTGCGCGGTCTGCAGTCCACGGGCGTGCACGCGACGCTCAAGCACTTCGTCGGCTACTCGGCGTCGCAGTCGGGCCGCAACTTCGGCCCCGTGCACGCGGGCCCGCGCGAGGTCGCCGACGTGCTCCTCCCGCCGTTCGAGATGGCCGTGCTCGACGGCGGCGTCCGCTCGGTCATGCACTCCTACGCCGAGATCGACGGCGTGCCCGTCGCGGCCAACCCCGAGCTGCTGACCGGCGTGCTGCGCGACCGGTGGGGCTTCGACGGCACGGTCGTCGCCGACTACTTCGGCGTCGCGTTCCTGCACCTGCTGCACCACGTCGCGGCCGACCTCGGCGACGCCGCCGGGCAGGCCCTCGCGGCGGGCGTCGACATCGAGCTGCCCACGGGCGACGCGTACCTCACGCCGCTCGCCGAGGCCGTGCGCTCGGGCAAGGTCGACGAGGCGCTCGTCGACCGCGCGGTGCTGCGCGCGCTCGCGCAGAAGGAGGAGCTCGGCCTGCTCGACGCGCGGTTCGACGACGAGCCGCCCGCCGAGGTCGACCTCGACAGCCCCGAGCACCGCGAGATCGCCGCGCAGCTCGCCGAGCGGTCGCTCGTGCTGCTGACCAACGACGGGACGCTGCCCGTCGCGCCCGACGCGCGCATCGCCGTCGTCGGCCCCAACGCCGACCGCACGGCCGCGCTGTTCGGCTGCTACTCGTTCCTCAACCACGTGCTCGCGCACCACCCGGACGTGCCGGTGGGCATCGAGTCGCCCACGGTGCTCGAGGCGCTGCGCCGCGAGCACGCCGCGCAGATCACCTACGCGCGCGGCTGCGCGGTCGACGACGACGACCGCTCGGGCTTCGACGACGCCGTCGCGCTCGCGTCCGACGCCGACGTCGCCGTGCTCGTGGTCGGCGACCACGCCGCGCTGTTCGGCCGCGGCACGGTCGGCGAGGGCTGCGACCGCGACGACCTCGAGCTGCCCGGCGTGCAGCGCGAGCTCGTCGAGGCGGTGCTCGCGACCGGCACGCCCGTCGTGCTCGTCATGCTCACGGGCCGCCCGTACGCGGTGGACTGGGCGCTGGGGCGCTGCGCCGCGGCCGTGCAGGCGTTCTTCCCGGGCGAGGAGGGCGGCACCGCGATCGCCGGCCTGCTCAGCGGCCGCGTGAACCCGTCGGGCCGGCTGCCGATCAGCATGCCGCGCTCGGCCGGGGCCCAGCCGTACACGTACCTGCACCCCGCGCTGGGCGGCGACGGCGACGTCACGAACCTCAGCACCGTGCCGACGCTGCCCTTCGGGCACGGGCTGTCGTACACGACGTTCACGCACTCCGACCTGCGGGTCGCGCCGGGCGCGACGACCGACGGCGGCCTGGCCGTCACGGTGACGGTCACCAACACGGGCGGCCGCACGGGCGCCGACGTCGTGCAGCTGTACGGGCACGACGTCGTCGCGAGCGTCACGCGCCCCGTCGCGCAGCTGCTCGGCTACCACCGCGTCGAGCTCGCCCCCGGGCAGAGCGTCGACGTCGAGCTCACGGTGCCCGCCGCGCGCCTGGCGTTCACGGACCGCTCGGGCCGCCGCGTGGTCGAGCCCGGCGAGCTGCGCGTGTGGGTCGGGCCGTCGTGCGCCGAGCGCGAGGTCGAGGCGAGCGTCGAGCTCGCGGGCGAGACCTACGCCGTCACGCTGGACGACGCGCGCTGGACGCACGCGACCGCCGTCTGAGCGTCCGACCCTCGGAGGATCACAGGCCGGACGCGCGGGACGCCCCGCACCAGGGCCGACGTACGGTGGGTGGGCACCAGCACGGTGCCCACCCCCGAAGGAGAACACCGCGATGAGCCGTCCCCTGCGCTCACGTACCTCGACCCACGGCCGCAACATGGCCGGAGCGCGTGCGCTCTGGCGCGCCACGGGCATGGGCTCGGAGGACTTCGGCAAGCCGATCGTCGCGATCGCGAACTCGTACACGCAGTTCGTGCCGGGGCACGTGCACCTCAAGGACATGGGCGACCTGGTCGCGTCGGCGATCCAGGAGGCCGGCGGCGTCGCCAAGGAGTTCAACACCATCGCGGTCGACGACGGCATCGCGATGGGCCACGCGGGCATGCTCTACTCGCTGCCCAGCCGCGACCTCATCGCCGACTCGGTCGAGTACATGGTGCAGGCGCACTGCGCCGACGCGCTCGTGTGCATCTCCAACTGCGACAAGATCACGCCCGGCATGCTCAACGCGGCGCTGCGGCTGAACATCCCGGTGATCTTCGTGTCCGGCGGGCCGATGGAGGCCGGCAAGGCCGTCGTCGCGGACGGGGTCGCGACGACGCACCTCAACCTCATCAACGCGATCAACTACTCGGCCGACGACAACGTGTCCGACGCGGCGCTCGCGAGCGTCGAGGAGAACGCGTGCCCCACGTGCGGCTCGTGCTCGGGCATGTTCACGGCCAACTCGATGAACTGCCTCACCGAGGCGCTCGGGCTGTCGCTGCCGGGCAACGGCTCGACGCTCGCGACGAACAGCGCGCGCCGCGAGCTGTTCCTCGAGGCGGGGCGCACGATCGTCGACCTCGCGCGGCGCTACTACGACGACGAGGACGACACCGCGGCGCCGCGGTCGATCGCGACCCGCGCGGCGTTCTCGAACGCGATGACGCTCGACGTCGCGATGGGCGGCTCGACCAACACGGTGCTGCACATCCTGGCCGCCGCGCAGGAGGCCGAGGTCGACTTCACGCTCGACGACATCGACGCGATCAGCCGCCGCGTGCCGTGCCTGTCGAAGGTCGCGCCCAACCACCCGGACTTCCACATGGAGGACGTGCACCGCGCCGGCGGCATCCCCGCGCTGCTGGGCGAGCTCGACCGCGCCGGCCTGCTCGACCACGACGTGACGAGCGTGCACACCCCGACGCTGCGCGCGTGGCTCGACGACTGGGACGTGCGCGGGGGCAAGGCCACGCAGCGCGCGGTCGACCTGTTCCACGCCGCACCCGGCGGCGTCCGCACGACGCAGGCGTTCTCGACGTCGAACGTGTGGGAGTCCCTCGACACCGACGCGGCGAACGGCTGCATCCGCGACGTCGCGCACGCCTACACGGTCGAGGGCGGGCTCGCGGTGCTGCGCGGCAACCTGGCCGAGGACGGCGCCATCATCAAGACCGCGGGCATCGACCCCGACGTCTTCCACTTCGTGGGGCGCGCGCTGGTGTGCGAGTCGCAGGACGAGGCGGTCGAGAAGATCCTGCGCAAGGAGGTCGAGCCCGGCCACGTCGTGGTCGTGCGGTACGAGGGCCCGTCCGGCGGTCCCGGCATGCAGGAGATGCTGTACCCGACGTCGTTCATCAAGGGCCGCGGCCTGGGCAAGGTCTGCGCGCTCATCACCGACGGCCGGTTCTCGGGCGGGTCGAGCGGCATCTCGGTGGGGCACATCAGCCCCGAGGCCGCCGCGGGCGGCACGATCGGCCTCGTCGAGGACGGTGACGAGATCGAGATCGACGTCGAGACGCGCCTCATCCGCGTCAACGTGCCCGACGAGGTGCTCGCCGAGCGCCGCGCCAAGATGGAGGCGCGCGAGAACCCGTGGCAGCCGGTCGACCGCGACCGCTACGTCTCGCCCGCGCTGCAGGCGTACGCCGCGATGGCGACGTCCGCCGACCGCGGGGCCGTGCGCGACGTGAGCCGCCTCCGCCGGGTCTGACGGTGGTCTGGCTGGGACTTGAGCCTCGAGGTAACCTGGTCGTCCGAGTCAGATAGGGCAGATGAGAGGGCGGGTCGGCATGTCACGCAAGTCCGCGATCGCGCACCTCGACCGACCCGACGACGTGGACATCGAGCCGCTCAAGAACTTCCTGCGCGATCACGACCGAGCCTCGGTCGAGGTGGAGCTCGTGGCAGCGGACGGTTCGCGCGCCTCGGTCCCGGCGCCGGTCGCCGACGTGGTTCGACGCGTCATCGGTGCCGCGGCCGATGGGCGTGCCATGGACGTCGTCGACGACGTCGACGAGGTCACGCCCAACGAGGCCGCGGCGCTCCTCGGGGTATCCCGCAACACGGTGCTGAAACTCGTCGACGAGGGTGACCTGACGGCGAGACGCGTGCCTGGTTCCCGCCATCGACGCCTGCCTCGTGCCGACGTCATGGCGTTCCGCGCACGCAGGCGAGCCCTCGAGAGCGCGCTCGCGGCAGCGGCCGAGCTCGCGCTCGAGGAAGACGTCTGGGACGCGGAACTCCGGGACGGCGCGCAGACGGCACGATGACGCGTCCGCGGGTCTACGTCGATACGAACGCCCACATCCCTTACTACCTCAGTGACCTCTTCGGGTTCCTCGCCACGTACTCGGTGATCGACCTCCTGTGGTCGGACTACCTCGTCGACGAGATCCTCGAGGTGGTGGCGCGGGTGCACGGGCCGGACTCGGTGAAGCCGCGCGTGGCGCAGTGGGCTGCGCTCCGTGCCGCGTTTCCTGAGGGCGAAGTCACCAGCGAGCGCTGGCAGTCTCGGATTGCCGACGCGTCGGGCGTGGACGACGACGACCTGCCGCACCAGGCAGCGGCTCTGGCCGGCGGCGCGTCGGTGCTGGTGACGTCGGACCGCGCGGGGTTTCCCGCCGGTGGTCTGGCGCGCCACGGCGTCCTCGTCCTGACGCCGGACCAGTGCCTCGTCGAGTTGCTCCTCGACGACCCGTTGCGCGTGGCCGAGACGCTGGTGTCGCGCTGCGATGTTCCGAAGGGCGCCCCAGTCGCTCGATGAGTACCTCGACGTCCTGGCGCGATCCGTGCCGCGGTTCGCGCGCGCCGCCGCCGAGGTGTGCGCGCACGCGCGCGACCTCGGTGCGGATTGACGGCGAGCGGTCGCACGACCGGTCGACGTGCGTCAGATGTCGCGTGCCACCCAGCACCGGACTGCTTAGTCTCAGCCGTATGACGAGTGCAGGCGAGGGCGCCATCGACATCAAGCCGCGGTCGCGGCAGGTCACCGACGGGCTCGAGGCGACGGCGGCGCGCGGCATGCTGCGCGCGGTCGGGCTCGGCGACGAGGACTTCGCGAAGCCGCAGGTGGGCGTCGCGAGCTCGTGGAACGAGATCACGCCGTGCAACCTGTCGCTCGACCGGCTGGCCAAGGCCGTGAAGGCGGGTGTGCACGCGGGCGGCGGGTACCCGCTGGAGTTCGGGACCATCTCGGTGTCCGACGGCATCTCGATGGGCCACGAGGGCATGCACTACTCCCTGGTGAGCCGCGACATCATCGCCGACAGCGTCGAGACCGTGATGATGGCCGAGCGGCTCGACGGGTCCGTGCTGCTGGCCGGGTGCGACAAGTCGCTGCCCGGCATGCTCATGGCCGCCGCGCGGCTCGACCTCGCGAGCGTGTTCCTCTACGCGGGCTCGATCATGCCGGGCTGGGTCAAGCTGTCCGACGGCACCGAGAAGGACGTGACGATCATCGACGCGTTCGAGGCCGTCGGCGCGTGCGCGCGCGGGCTCATGAGCCGCGAGGACGTGGACCGCATCGAGCGCGCGATCTGCCCCGGCGAGGGCGCGTGCGGCGGCATGTACACCGCCAACACCATGGCGTCCGTCGCCGAGGCGATGGGCATGTCGCTGCCCGGCTCGGCCGCGCCGCCGTCCGCCGACCGGCGGCGCGACCAGTACGCGCAGCGCTCGGGGGAGGCCGTCGTCGAGCTGCTGCGCCGCGGCATCACGGCCCGGCAGATCATGACCAAGGAGGCGTTCGAGAACGCGATCGCCGTTGTCATGGCGTTCGGCGGGTCCACCAACGCCGTGCTGCACCTGCTGGCCATCGCGCACGAGGCCGAGGTCGACCTCACGCTCGACGACTTCAGCCGCGTCGCCGGGAAGGTCCCGCACCTGGGCGACCTCAAGCCGTTCGGCCGCTACGTCATGAACGACGTCGACCGCGTCGGCGGCGTGCCCGTGGTCATGAAGGCCCTGCTCGACGCGGGGCTGCTGCACGGCGACTGCCTCACCGTCACCGGGCGCACGGTCGCCGAGAACCTCGCCGACATCGCGCCGCCCGACCCGGACGGCAAGATCCTGCGCGCGCTCGACGACCCGATCCACCGCACGGGCGGCATCACGATCCTGTCGGGCACCCTCGCGCCCGAGGGCGCGGTCGTGAAGTCCGCCGGCTTCGACTCCGACGTGTTCGAGGGCACCGCGCGCGTGTTCGAGCGCGAGCGGGCCGCGCTCGACGCGCTCGAGGACGGCACGATCCAGGCCGGCGACGTCGTCGTCATCCGCTACGAGGGCCCCAAGGGTGGGCCCGGCATGCGCGAGATGCTCGCCATCACCGGCGCGATCAAGGGTGCGGGCCTCGGCAAGGACGTGCTGCTCGTGACCGACGGCCGGTTCTCGGGCGGCACGACGGGCCTGTGCGTCGGGCACATCGCGCCCGAGGCCGTCGACGCCGGACCGATCGCGTTCGTGCGCGACGGCGACCGCATCCGTCTCGACGTCGCGCACGCGACGCTCGACCTGCTCGTCGACGACGCCGAGCTCGCGGCCCGCCGCGAGGGCTGGACGCCGCTCGCACCCCGGTACACGCGCGGCGTGCTCGGCAAGTACCAGAAGCTCGTGCAGTCCGCGTCGAAGGGTGCCGTGCTCGGCTGAGCGCGGCGCCGGCCGTCGGCGCCGTGGCCGTCGCCGGTGCCGTCCGCGCGCGAGCCCGGCGCGGCGTCACCGCTGGTCGGATCGGGTGAAAGCGTGTCCGGAACCGTCCGGGAACGTCCGGGAGGCGTGAACCGCCCGTGCGCGTCGGACAGACTCCGACAGATGCACACGGACCGCACGGGCCGCCACGGCGCGCCCGCACCCAGCCCTGGAACGAGGGGGACCCCGTGCTGCGGGTGACCCTGCGCGGCGTCGGCGTGCCCACCGTCGTGCTCGGGTCCGGCGAGACGCTGCTCGTCGGACGCGACCCGCACGCCGCGCTCCCGGACGCCGACGCCGACGCCGCGCTGCGCAGCACCGCGCTGACCCTGCCGCGCGCCGCGCCGCACGTGTCGCGGCTCGTCGGCGAGATCGTCGTGGGGGAGGAGGTCGTGCGGCTGCGCTGGCGCGGCTCGACCGAGGCCCAGCTCTCGAGCCTGTTCGACGCGCCCGGCGGCGCGCGCCGCGTCGCGCTCACCGACGGCATGGCCGCGCTGCTCGACGAGGGCGAGAACCACGTGCTGCTGCTGCGCGGCCGGCAGACCGCCCCGGGGCAGTTCACCGACCTCGTGCTCGTCGTCGACGTGTCGGTGCCCGCCGAGCCCGACGCGGGCCCCGCGTGGGTGCCCGAGCACGACCCCGACGGCGCCGTCACGGCACCCGCGCCGCGCCTCGAGCGGTGGTCCCGCGAGTGGTACGTCGCGCTCGCGCTCGCCGAGCCGTGGCTCGTGGGGGACGACGACTACCCACGGCCCGCGTCCAACCGCGAGATCTACGAGCGCGTGCTCGCGTGGCGCGGCCACGCGTGGAACCTCGAGCGCGCGCAGCGCGTCGACGACGCGATCCGCGTGGTCGCGCGCATGGCGTTCGGCCCCGCCGACGACCCGTTCGCCCAGGCGGGCGGCCGCGCGCAGAACGTGCGGTTCGCGGTCGCGCGCCGCGCCGCCGAGGTGCGCCTCGTGACGGCCGACGACCTGGCCGTCGTCGAGGCCGCGCGCGCCCGCGGCGCGGGCCTCAACCCGGAAGGTTCCACCCCCGGCGCCCTGTCCTGAGAGCCCGCGCGCTGCCTAGCGTGCCGGGCACCGGCCCGACGACGCGAGGAGCACGCGATGTACGACAAGAGCACCTTCCACGGCATCGACCCGCAGTACAGCCGCCAGCAGGCCCGCGCGATGCAGACGGGCGCGGGCGACCTCGACCGCATCGTCGGGCAGATCGGCTCGCTGCTGAGCCAGGTCCAGTGGTCCGGCCCGGGTGCGCAGCGGTTCCTCGGCGAGTGGGACGGCGCGCTGCGCCCCGAGCTGCAGGCCGCCGCCGAGAACATCCGCAGCAACGCCGTCGAGCTCGACCGGCGCGCCCAGATGCAGGAGGACGCGAGCCGCTGACCGGCCGCGCGGCGGAACCTTCCACCCCGCCGACGCTGGCCGCGCGGCCCGCCCGCTCCCTAGCGTCGAGACAGCGCCGACACCCCGCACCCCGGCGCACCGCAGCGCCCCGCACGACCCACCCGCAGCAGCCCCGCCGGACCGTCCGGCCCACCGCAGGAGGCACCCGATGACCCAGCTCCAGCAGAGCGGCACGTTCCGCGGGTCGGACGTCGACGGGCTCGACCGCATCGTGCGGACCATGACCGACGCGGCCGAGTTCGCCGACGACGTCGTCACCGCGCTGCGCGCGCTCGCCGCCGCGCTCGAGGCGATGTCGTGGACCGGGTGGGCGGCCGCGTTCGCCCGCTACCTGCGCGCCGTCGTCATCCCGTGGGTCCAGACGGTCGCCAAGTACCTGCGCGGCTTCGCCCAGGTGCTCGCGCTGATCTCGCAGACGCAGAAGGACACGAGCTCGGACACCCCGACCGTGCACATCCCCGACGCGCGGTTCACGCCCGTGCAGCTGCCGAAGGCGTCGACCGTGAACGCCCCGGTGCTGGCGGCGCCCGACCCGGCGGTGCGGCCCTCGCAGCCCGGTGGCGGCGCGGCCGGCGCCGGTGCGCAGGTCGTGGTGCCCGTGTCAATCGGCTCGGTCACGGTGCACGTCAACGGCGCCGGCGGCGGGGGAGCGGGCGTGACGACGCCGACCGCACCCGTCACCCGCACCGAGCCCGGCGGCGGTGCGACCGGTGCCGGCAGCACCGGCGTGTCCGCGGGCTCGATCGCGACCGGCATCGTCAAGGACCCCGGCGGGACCCTCGGCCAGGTCGTCGGCGGCGTCGTCGGCGGGGCCGTGGGCCACGCGGTCGGCGGCGGGACGTTCGGCGAGCGCATCGGCGCGGCCGTCGCCGACGAGGTCGCCGGGCGGATCTCCGGCGGCTCGGGCGGTGCG
>JAEYNO010000403.1 GCA_023412515.1 Actinomycetes bacterium | reverse complement strand
GCCGACGGCGGCGGGCAGCCGGGCGCCGCGCCGCAGCCGTCCCAGGGTCCCTGAGGCACGGGGGCGAGCCGGTGGCCCGGCGTGCCCGTCCGTGCCCGGCGGGCGCGGGCGCCGGGCGATTCGGTCGGAGGCCGACGAGCCGGTAGTCTGGGCGATCGCCGTCCCTCGCGGACGGTTCGTCGTGCCCGCACCCCTGACGCCTCGTCGGTGGTGCGTCACGACGAGACGCACGAGAACCCTCCTGTCACGGACCGACCGTGACCGCGAAGACCAGAGGAGGTGGGTATGAGCCTGCGTCAGTACGAGATCATGATCATCCTCGACCCCGAGATCGAGGAGCGCACCGTCGCCCCGTCGCTCGACAAGTACCTGTCGGTCGTCAAGACCGACGGTGGCACGGTCGACAAGGTGGACGTCTGGGGCCGTCGTCGCCTCGCGTACGACATCAAGAAGAAGGCCGAGGGCATCTACGCCGTCGTCGACTTCACCGCGGAGCCCGCGACCGCCAAGGAGCTGGACCGTCAGCTCGGCCTCAACGAGGTCGTCCTGCGCACGAAGGTCCTGCGCCGCGAGGCCTGAGCCTGCCCGTGTGGGTGCCCGTCGCTAGCGTCGGGCGCCAGCACCCGCGGCACCACGCCGCAGCCGAACCGTACGAACGAGCGAGGAGGCCGTCATGGCCGGCGAGACCACCATCACGGTGATCGGGAACCTGACCGGGGACCCGGAGCTGCGCTTCACCCCGTCGGGCGCCGCGGTCGCGAACTTCACCGTCGCGTCCACGCCCCGCACGTTCGACCGCCAGTCCAACGAGTGGAAGGACGGCGAGACGCTGTTCCTCCGGTGCTCGATCTGGCGGGAGGCGGCCGAGTCCGTCGCCGAGTCCCTCACCAAGGGCACCCGCGTCATCGTGCAGGGCCGCCTCGTGCAGCGCTCGTACGAGACCCGCGAGGGCGAGAAGCGCACCGTGTACGAGCTGCAGGTCGACGAGGTCGGCCCGTCGCTGCGGTACGCGACCGCGAAGGTCACCAAGACCCAGCGGTCCGGCGGTGGCGGCTTCGGCGGTGGCGGCGGCGGCAGCTACGGCGGTGGCGGCGGCTTCAGCGGCGGGGGTCAGTCCTCCGGTGGCGGCGGCCAGACCGACGACCCGTGGGCGACGCCCGCGGGCGGGTCCGGCGGCGGCTACTCCGACGAGCCCCCGTTCTGATCGGCGCCTCGCACACCTGATTCTCATCCCCGAGCACGGCAACGCTCGGGGCTCCACAGACAAGGAGCACCACGATGGCCAAGCCCGTCGTCCGCAAGCCCAAGAAGAAGCAGAACCCCCTCAAGGCCGCCAAGATCGAGACGGTCGACTACAAGGACACGGCTCTGCTCCGCAAGTTCATCTCCGACCGCGGCAAGATCCGCGCGCGTCGCGTGACCGGCGTCTCCGTCCAGGAGCAGCGCCAGATCGCCCGTGCGGTCAAGAACGCCCGCGAGATGGCCCTCCTGCCGTACTCGTCGTCGGCCCGCTGAGAAAGGACTGACCCATGGCGAAGATCATCCTGACCCACGAGGTCACCGGTCTCGGTGCCCCCGGCGACGTCGTCGAGGTGAAGGACGGGTACGCCCGTAACTACCTCATCCCGCGCAACCTGGCCACGCCGTGGACCAAGGGTGCCGAGAAGGACGTCTCGGCGATCCGTCGTGCCCGGAAGGCGCGCGAGATCGCGACGCTCGACGACGCGAAGGCCGTGCGCGACTCGCTCCAGGCGAACGCCGTCACGGTGCCGGCCAAGGCCGGCGAGTCGGGCCGTCTGTTCGGTGCCGTCACCACGGCCGAGATCGCCGAGGCGATCAAGGCCGTCGGCGGTCCGTCGGTCGACAAGCGCAAGATCGAGGTCGCCCAGGCGATCAAGACGCTCGGCGAGTACGCGGTGCAGGTCCGTCTGCACCCCGAGGTCTCGGCCAAGGTGACCGTCAAGGTCGTCGCCGCCTGACCTGCTCCCGCGTGAGCTCACGAGGCCCGCACCGCTCCGGCGGTGCGGGCCTCGTCGCGTCCGCGCCGGGTGACGGGCGTCCGTCCGTCGTGATCCTCGTCCGCCAGGTGCAGACCACGCGGTGCCAGCGCGGCTCCCTCCGCCTCGGGACGGAGCGTGAGGATCGGTCGCGCGACGGTGGGGCGCGGACGCCGCGCTGCCTAGGCTCGTCGTAGAGGTCAGGACGAACCAGGAGGCACGGCATGGGCACCCAGAAGCGCACGAGCGACCGGACGCGACCGGCGGCGGGGGCGAACCCGCAGCACGCGGCCGTCGGGGGGTCGATGTTCGCGGTGGGCGCGCCGCTCCTGGCGCTCGGCGGCGTGCTGACCGCGCAGGACCACATGACGCTCGGCGTCGCGTTCCTCGCGGTGGGGACGGTGCTCGCCGCGGCCGCTGCGGGCTACCTGGGTGCGTACGTGCGCCGCACGCGCGCGGCCGAGGTCACGGCGCAGGACGACCGATGAGCGACGAGCCGCGCACCGACGGCACCACGCGCTCGAAGCGCGCGCAGGACGGCGCGTTCCTCGCGATCGGGGTCACGTTCTTCGTCCTGGGCATCACGCAGATGGCGGGCGACTCCGACGGCGGCGGCATCGCGTTCTTCACGATCGGCATCGTCTTCATGGCGATGGCGACGGGGTGGTTCTCGTCGCCGGGCGGGGACGAGAAGCGTGAGGACGACGGTCGCGGCGCGACGGCAGGTGGTGACGGCACCCGGCAGAGCGGCGACGACGCGACGGACGACGCGGGACCGGGTCACGCCGGCGCGGGCTCCGGCGGTGACGTGGGCGGTGTCGGCGACGGTGGTGGGGGCGGCGGCGACTGACGCCGCGCCGGCCGGTCAGGCGCCGACGACCATCCAGCGCGTGCCGCGGGCGCGCAGCCCCGTGCTGACGGCGCGGGCGGCCATGAAGACCACCGCGAACGCGACCCACAGCCACGCGAGCCCGGCGGCACCGGGCGGCGCCCACGCGTGCACCGCGAGGGCGGCGGGCACGTAGGCGACGAGGGTCGCGACGCCCGCCCAGGCGAGGAACGGTCCGTCGCCGGCGCCGATGAGCACGCCGTCGAGCACGAACACCCAGCCGGCCATGGGCAGCGCGACCGCCGCCACCACGAGCCCGACGACGGCGGCGCGCTGCACGTCGGGGTCGGGGGAGAAGACCCGCACGTACAGCGGCGCGAGCGCCCCGACGAGCACGCCGAGCACGGCCCCGGCGCCGACGCCCCACTGCAGCGTGCGCCGCAGCAGGGCGCGCGTGCGGGCGACGTCGCGCGCGCCGAGCGCGTGCCCCACGAGGGCCTGCGCGGCGATCGCGAGGGCGTCGAGCGCGAACGCCGTCAGGCCCCACACGGCGTTGACGACCTGGTGCCCGGCCAGCGCGGCGGCGCCGAGCCCGGTGGCGGTCCACACGGTCAGCAGGATCGCGAGGCGCAACGTCGCGGTGCGCACCAGCAGCGGGACGCCCGCGCGCGCGTTGGCCCAGATGCCGCCCGCGGCGGGCGTCAGGCGCGCCCCGGAGCCGCGCGCGCCGCGCACCACCACGACGACGAGCCACGCGGCCATGCCGAGCTGCGCGACGGCGGTGCCGAGCCCGGACCCGGCGATCCCGAGCCCGGCGCCGTAGATGAGGGCCGCGTTGAGCGCGGCGTTGGCGACGGCGCCGGACGCGGCGACGACGAGGGGAGTGCGCGTGTCCTGCAGGCCGCGCAGCGCGCCCGTCGCCGCGAGGACGAGCAGCATGCCCGGCAGGCCGGGGACGGACCAGCGCAGGTAGGTGACGGCCTGCACGGCGACCTCGCCGCGCGCCCCGAGCGTGGCGAGCACCCAGGGCGCGGCGACCCACGCGAGCCCGGCGAGCAGCACCCCGAGGCCGAGCGCGAGCCACATGCCGTCGACGCCGGTCTGCAGCGCACCCTGCCGGTCGCCCGCGCCGAGCCGGCGGGCGACCGCGGCGGTCGTGGCGTACGCGAGGAACACGCACAGGCCGATGACGGTGACGAGGACGGTCGAGGCGAGCGCGAGCCCGGCGAGCGCGTCGGTGCCGAGGTGGCCGACCATCGCGGAGTCGACGAGCACGAACAGCGGCTCCGCGACGAGCGCGCCGAGGGCAGGGACGGCCAGCGCGAGGATCTGGCGGTCGACGCCCGGCGGGCGCGGCGGGGGGGTCGAGGCGTCGTCGGAGGCGTCCACGGGGCGGTTCAGGCGTCCACCTGGTGAACGTGGGTCGAAGAGTCGTCGCTCCACAGCACGTGCACAGCGTATGCGCCGGTCGCAGCGGGCGGACGGAGCTCTCACCCGGTCTGTCCACAGGTGTGTCCCCAACCTGTGCACACAGGCCCGAAGGGGCTGTCCACAGGCTGTCCACCGGTCTGTGCACACACCCGTTTGGGTCCCCGGCGGCCGGGGCCTAGCCTCGCGAGGACAGGTCCGGTACCGGCTGCGTCGCCCGCCGTGCGGGGCGCGTCCGCGGGGACTGTCGGTGGGTCCCGGTAGGACAGGTGTCCGTCGGGTGCGGGCGAGCTGGAGTGGGTGACGGGTTGACCATCGAGGACCTCGAGTACGGCGCGCCGCCGGACAGCGGGAACCGGGGCGGCGGCGGTTTCGACCGCACGCCCCCGCAGGACCTCGATGCCGAGCGGTCGGTGCTCGGCGGCATGATGATCAGCAAGGACGCGATCGCCGACGTCATCGAGCAGGTGCGCGGCACGGATTTCTACCGCCCCGCGCACGAGGCGATCTACGACGCGATCATCGACCTGTACGGCCGCGGCGAGCCCGCCGACGCCATCACGGTGTCGGACGAGCTGACGAAGCGCGGCGACATCGCGCGCATCGGCGGCGCGGCGTACCTGCACACGCTCATCGCGTCGGTACCCACGGCGGCGAACGCGGGCTTCTACGCGCGGATCGTGCGCGAGCGGTCGATCCTGCGCAAGCTCGTCGAGGCGGGCACGCGCATCGTGCAGCTCGGGTACGCGACCGACGGCGGCGACGTCGACGAGCTCGTCAACAACGCGCAGGCCGAGGTCTACGCCGTCACCGAGCGCCGCGCGTCCGAGGACTACCTGCCGCTGTCGGAGATCATCGGCGGCACGGTCGACGAGATCGAGGCCGCGGGTCACCGCGGCGAGGGCATGATCGGCGTGCCCACCGGGTTCTCGGACCTGGACCGGTTGACCAACGGTCTGCACCCCGGGCAGATGATCGTCATCGCGGCGAGGCCTGCCATCGGTAAGTCAACGGTGGGAATCGACATCGTCCGGTCGGCCGCGATCAAGCACGACATGGCCGCCGTCGTGTTCTCGCTCGAGATGAGCCGCAACGAGATCACGATGCGTCTGCTGTCCGCCGAGGCGCGCGTGCACCTGCAGAAGCTGCGCACCGGGCAGATGGGCGAGGAGGACTGGGCGAAGATCGCCGCGACCATGGGCCGCATCAGCGAGGCCCCGCTGTTCATCGACGACTCCCCGAACATGTCGCTCATGGAGATCCGCGCCAAGTGCCGGCGCCTCAAGCAGCGGCACGACCTCAAGCTCGTCGTCATCGACTACCTGCAGCTCATGACGTCCGGCAAGCGCGTCGAGTCCCGCCAGCAGGAGGTCTCGGAGTTCTCGCGTGCGCTCAAGCTGCTCGCCAAGGAGCTCGAGGTCCCCGTCATCGCGATCTCGCAGCTGAACCGTGGGCCTGAGCAGCGCACCGACAAGCGGCCCGCGATGAGCGACCTGCGTGAGTCCGGCTGCCTCACCGAGGACACCCGTGTGCTGCGCGCCGACACCGGCGCCGAGACGACGCTGGGGGAGATGTACGCGCTCGGGCACAAGGACGTGCCGATCTGGGCGCTCGACGACCGTCTCCAGTACGTGCGGCGCCACCTGACGCACGTCTTCCCGACGGGTGTGAAGCCCGTGTACCGGCTGCGGCTCGCGTCGGGCAAGGAGGTGACGGCCACGGCCAACCACCCCTTCCTGACGTACGAGGGGTGGACGCCGCTCGGCGAGCTGGAGGTCGGGTCGCGGCTGGGCGTCCCGCGGCACGTGCCCGGGCCGGAGATGTCCGCGGCGTGGGACGACCGCAAGGTCGTGATGCTGGCGCACCTCATCGGCGACGGATCCTTCGTGAAGCGGCAGCCCATCAGGTATGCGTCGATCGACGAGGCGAACCTGCAGGCCGTCTCCGAGGCGGCGGGGGTCTTCGGCATCACGCCGATCAGGGACGACTACGCGGCCGCGCGCGTCACCACCCTGCGTCTGCCGGCGCCGTACCGGTTGGCACGCGGCAAGCGGAACCCCGTGGCTGAGTGGCTCGACGACTTCGGTCTGTTCGGCGCCCGGAGCCACGAGAAGTTCGTGCCTACGTCCGTCTTCCACCTGCCCAAGCCACAGATCGCCCTCTTCCTCCGGCACATCTGGGCCACCGACGGATCGGTCACGGTCAACGCCAACGGTCGCTCCGGACGGGTGTACTACGCCTCGACGTCGCGACGGCTGGTCGACGACCTGTCGCGCCTGCTGCTGCGGTTCGGCATCTCGACCCGGATCCGTGCCACCTCGAAGGCCGGTTACCGCGGCGGCTGGACGCTCGACGTGTCCGGGGTCGACGACCAGCGGCGGTTCCTGCAGGAGATCGGCGTCCACGGGGCGCGTGGTGTCCTCGCCGACCGACTGCTGCAGATCATCCGCGACACGCGCGCGAACACGAACGTCGACACCGTGCCACGCCAGGTGTGGGACGACGTGCGGGAGCTGCTCGTGGAGCGTGGCATGACGCACCGGCAGTTCGCTGAGGCGATCGGGACGCAGTTCTGCGGATCGACCATGTGGAAGCACTCGCCGTCGCGGCAGCGTCTCGGTCGCATCGCCGAGGTCCTCGAGTCGGAGGACCTGGAGATCATGGCGGTCAACGACCTGCTCTGGGACGAGGTCGTGGCCATCGAGCCCGCGGGTGAGCAGGCGGTCTACGACGCGACGGTGGTCGGCACCCACAACTTCATCGCCAACGGCATCGCCGTTCACAACAGCATCGAGCAGGACGCCGATATGGTGATCCTGCTGCACCGCGAGGACGCGTACGAGAAGGAGTCCCCGCGCGCGGGCGAGGCCGACCTCATCGTCGCCAAGCACCGTAACGGCCCCACCGACACCATCACCGTCGCGTTCCAGGGGCACTACTCGCGGTTCGTGGACATGCAGATGTAGGTGGCGCTGAGGCCGAGGTCCGCGACGTCGGTGGACACGCCCTGGTGCGTCGGTCCGAGCAGCGAACGGCGCGCCGTCGGCCATCCCATGGCGGCCTGGGCTCGGTGCGCCGCGCCACGGCCACCCAGCCGGGTGGAGCCGTCGAATAATCCCTTCTGGCCCCGCTGTGTAGACCCCTACAGTCGTCGACGACAACAGCACACGGGAAAGACTCGGGTGGGCCGGCGACCGTCGGTTACCACTGTCACTGGCCAGGTCGCGGGTTCGAGTCCCGCCGTCACCTCGGTGACGTAGCTCAGACGGTAGAGCAGGACTCCGGCGTCATCACACGCCCACCCGAGCCTTCCCGGAGCGTGTCTGCTCCACCCCACGTCGGGGCGGTGGCGGGCCGGAGCGCATCGGTTCTCTCTCCCAACGGACGCCCTCGTGAGGAGGGCACCCCGGTTCGCCGGGGGTCCACCGGTGCGCACACCACGCCCGCCACCGCCCCGACGCCCTACCGAGAGGAACAACCGATGGACGTGCTGCGCACGCTCGGGCTGCGGCGCACGCCGCAGAGCGAGCGCGCCGACACCCGCCAGGAGCAGAACGCCGCCGGTGGCTACGCGTTCGTGCTCGACGACGTCGCCCGGCTGCGGCGCTTCCTGACCCTCGGCGTGGACGGCGGCACGTACTACGCCGCGCCGCGCGAGCTGGCGCGGGAGAACGCCGAGGTCGTCGGGCGGATGGCCCACGAGGACCCCGAGACGCTGGTCAGCACCATCGTCGACGTGTCCGTGCGTGGCGCCGCGCCGCGTCAGAACCCCGCGCTGTTCGCCCTCGCGTACGCCGCGTCGGTGCCGGAGTCGGCACCGCTCGCGCTCGCGGCACTGCCGGCCGTGGCCCGGACCGGGACGCACCTGTTCCTGTTCGCGGGCTACGTGGAGCAGTTCCGCGGCTGGGGTCGGGGTCTGCGCCGCGCCGTCGGTGGCTGGTACACGTCCAAGGACGCCGACGCCCTCGCGTACCAGGCGGTCAAGTACCGCCGGCGTGAGGGCTGGTCGCACCGCGACCTGCTGCGCCTCGCGCACCCGACGACGGCCTCGCCGGAGCTGCGCGCGACGTTCGACTGGATCGCCCGCCGCTCGGTCGGCGACGCGACGCCCACGCTCGTCGAGGGCTTCGTCGCGGCGCAGGCCGCCACGGACACCGCGACGTGGGCCGACCTGGTCCGGCGGCACCGGCTGTCGTGGGAGATGCTCCCCGACGCCGCGCTGGGCGAGGTGGCGGTCTGGGACGCGCTGCTCGACGTCGGCGTGCCCCAGACGGCGCTCATGCGTCAGCTGCCCCGGCTCACGCGGCTCGGCGTGCTCCCGGACCTCGGGGGCCGGACCGACGAGGTCGTCGCGCAGCTGGTCGACCCCGACCGGCTGCGGTCGGCGCGCGTCCACCCGGTCACCGTGCTCGTGGCGCAGCGGACGTACGCGTCCGGGCGGTCGGCCCGTGGCGCCGGTGAGTGGACGCCGACCCGGAAGGTGACCGACGCCCTCGACGCCGCGTTCTACGCGGCCTTCGGTGCCGTCGAGCCCTCCGGGAAGCGCACGCTGCTCGCGGTCGACGTCTCGGGCTCGATGGGTGCGTCGATCTCGGGCATGCCGATCACGGCGCGCGAGGCGTCGGCCGCGCTGGCCCTGGTGCAGCTCGCGACCGAGCCGGCGGCCTCGGCCGTCGGCTTCACGACGGCCGGGGGCGGCGGGTGGACCCGGACCGCGCTGCGGCCGCTCGCGATCTCGCCGCGGCAGCGGCTCGACGACGCCCTGAGCGTGGTCGACGCGATGCCGTTCTCCGGCACGGACTGCGCGCTGCCGATGGTGTGGGCGACCGAGCAGGGTGCCGAGGTCGACACGTTCGTGGTCTACACGGACAACGAGACCTGGGCCGGCAAGGTCCACCCGCACCAGGCGCTCGCCGAGTACCGGCGGCGGTCGGGGATCGACGCGCGGCTCGTGGTCGTCGGCATGACGGCGACGGGCTTCTCGATCGCCGACCCGTCGGACGCGGGGATGCTCGACGTCGTCGGCTTCGACGCCGCGGTGCCCTCGCTCGTCACGGAGTTCGCGCGTGGCCTCTAGGGGCTCGCACGGGCCCGACGCGCCGGCCGGGGGCGGCCCCGATCAGGGGGCCGTCCCGCGGTCGGCGTCTGCGTCTGCGCGATCGGCGCCCGCGCGGTCCGCGGGCGCAGGCTCGGCTCCCGACCGGTCCGCGCCCGGGCCCGCACCTGCTGACGCACCTCGACGCCCGGGACGGCGGGGCACCTCGGACCCCCGGGCCGCCCGCGCGCGCGAGCTCCACCGCAAGGCCGCCGAGGCGGACGAGGTCGCCGCGCGGTACCGCCTGGAGCGCGACCGCCTCGTGCTCCAGCTCCGTGCCGAGGACCCCGCGCGGTGGAGCTACTCCGCGATCGCGGACGCGCTGGGCTGCAGCCCGGAGCTCGTCGCGCTCGTCGTGCGTCGGTCCCGCTGACGACTGCTCGGTCTTCCGTCCATCCGGGGAGCCCACGGACCTCGGACCCCTCACGTTCGGCGCGCGGGCGTCCGATCCAGCGGGTGCACGGCGTCGCGCCCGCTCGGGCGACGACCGCGCTCACGCGGGGAGCGAGCTCTCCGGCCACCAGACACCAGCATGCACAGGGGAGCCCTCATGTCCGAGACCTACGCACCGCCTCCGCCGCCGCCGAGCCCGCAGCCGGTCGCCCCCAAGGCAGGGAACGGCCTCGCGACCGCCGGCTTCGTGGTCGCGCTGCTCGGCTTCCTCGGGTCGTTCATCCCGGTCATCAACGTCGTCGGCATCGTCATGGGCGTCGTGGGGGCGGTCCTGGCGGTCGTGGGGCTGGTCAAGAGCAGGACGACGGGCTCGGGGAAGGGCCTCGCCATCGCCGGCGTCGTCCTCGGGGCGCTCGCCGTGGTCGTCGGCATCGTCGTCAACGTCGCGTTCGTCAACGCGGTCGACGACGCGCTGAACGAGGCGACCGGCACCACCGTCGAGACGCCGGCGGCGACGGCGGACGACACCGCTCCCGCCGCCGACGACGACGCGGACGAGGCGGCGCCCGCCGAGCTCGGGGCGTCCCGCGACAACCCGGCCCCGCTCGGCTCCGCCGTCACGGGCGGCGACTGGACGGTGACGATCAACTCGGTCACCCCGGTCGAGGCCGACTCCCTGGGGCAGACGGCCGCCCCGGGCTCGGCGCTGATCGCGGTCAACCTGACGGCCACGTACAACGGTGACGACCCCCAGGGCGCCACGTCGTGGGCGACGGTCAAGTTCGTCACGGCGGACGGCACGACGATCGACGGCTTCGACGGATCGACGATGTTCATCTCCGAGAACCCGTTCGACTCGCTCTCGACGGTCTACGGGGGCGGGACCGTGACGGGGGACAAGCTGCTCGAGGTGCCCGCCGAGGGCTGGCAGTCCGGCGTCCTCGCCGTCTCGCCGGACATCGCGTCGGACGACACCTTCGTGGCGGTGCAGTAGCCCGGCCCGCGACCGGCACGCGGCGGTGGTCCTCGCAGGGGGCCACCGCCGCGGCGTTCGGCCCCGGGGGGTCAGGGGCGCGGGCCGGCCGGCGCGCTCTCCCCGTCGCCACGTCGACGTGACCGGACGACCCTGAGCACCGCCTCGCAGCCCTCGGGCGTCCCCGGCCAGTGCGCGCGGATCGGCCCCTCACCGGCCACGCGCAGCACGCTGCGCAGGACCCACAGCACCACGATGACGTCGTCGGCGTAGCCCAGGACGGGCACGACGTCGGGGATCAGGTCGAGCGGGAACGCCAGGTAGGCGACGAGCAGGCCCAGACGGACGCGGACCGACCGGGGCAGCGTCCGGTCCCGGGCCAGGCGCGCGACGAGCCGCAACAGGTCGGGCAGGAGCCGCAGCGCCTCGGTGAGCGTGGTGCCGCCGGGCCGGCCGACCAGCAGCGCCACGAGCAGCGCCAGCCACGCGACCAGCAGCCCGGCCAGCACGCCGAGCGCGACCTGCCAGACGCCGCTCACGGGGCCCCGCCGGCCGACGCCCGCGCCCGGGTGCGCGTCACGCGCGACCCGCCGCCACCCGCTCCGCGTCGCGCCGGTACATCGCGGCGTGCTCGTGCAGGTCGGGGCGCCCGGTGGTGCGGGCGTGCGCGTCGGTCCAGTCCGCGAGGTCGTGCAGCCGCACGACCATCGTCGTCAGCACGTCCGCCGCGGTCGGGGCGGCGTCCGGCCCGTACGCGGAGAGGAGGTCCGCGAGGCGCTCGGCGGGCGACGCGTCGTCGGGGGCGGGCGCGTCCTCGCACCAGCCGCACACCCGGTACGCGAGGTACGCCAGGTCCCACGCGCGCGGGCCGGGGGAGGCCATGTCGACGTCGATCAGGCCGATCAGCCCCGTGCCGTCGAACACCATGTTGTACGGCGCGACGTCGTTGAGGCAGATCACCTCGGCGGGGGTGTGCGCGGGGGAGCGCCACACGGCTCCCGCGAGGTCGAACCCGAGCGTCGCGTCGTGCACGGCGCGCAGCATCGCGCCCGCCTGCGCGCGCGTGCGCACGTCCCACAGCCACGCCGGTGCGGGCCACCCGACGACGTCGCCGGGCACCCAGCCCAGGACCTCGCGGCCCTCGTCGTCCACGCCGAGCGGCGCGGGCAGGCACGTGACGCCGCGCGCCCGCACCCACGCGAGCAGCGCGTGCACGGTCGGGGTCCACGGGCCGGCCGTGCGTCGCACGGTGTCGCTGACCCGCACGACGGCGTTGACGTTGCCGCCGTCCAGGGTCTGCCCGGTGACGTCATGCGTGCCTGCGCGCTCCATGACGTGATCGTCGCACCCGCACCCGCACCCGCGACGTCCCGGCCGCCGCGGCGCGGGCCGCGGGGCTAGATCCAGCCCCGGTCCCACGCGACGGCCGCCGCGGCGTGCCCCGAGTCCGCGTGCAGCTTCGCGATCGCGGACGACGTGTGGTTGCGCACGGTGCCGGGCGCGAGGCCCAGCTCGCGCGCGATCCTCTTGGACGGCAGGCCCGCGCGGATCAGCCGCAGCACGTCGACCTCGCGGGGCGTGAGCGGGCTCTCCGCCTCGGTGAGCGCCGCGGCCGCGAGCTGCGCGTCGACGTACCGCTGGCCGGCGGCGACGAGCCGGATGATGCGCGCGAGCTCGGCGGCCGGCGTCGACTTGGGCACGAACCCGCGGACGCCGGCGGCCAGGGCCCGCCTGAGCGCACCGGGGCGCGCGTGGCGCGTCACGATCACGACGGGCGTGACGACGCGCCGTCGCAGCCGGTCCGCGACCTCGATGCCGTCGAGCCCGGGCATCTCGAGGTCGAGCAGCGCGACGTCCGGCGCGAGGGCCACGACCTCGGCGAGCGCGGCCTCGCCGTCCGCGACGTCGGCGACGACCTCGATGTCCGGCTCGAGCCCCAGCAGCGCCGTGAGGGCGCCGCGCAGCAGCTCCTCGTCGTCGGCGAGCAGGACGCGGATCACGACGCACCCGCCGTGCGTCGCGCGGGCCGGCCGACGGGCCGCGGCGGCACCGTCACCACGAGCGTGAACGCGTCGTCGTCGCGGTGCGCCTCGACCGTGCCGTGCTGTGCCGCGAGCCGCTCGCGCAGCCCCACGAGCCCCGTCCCGGGCTCGCCCGCCGGGTCGGGGCGGTCGTTCGTCACGGTGAGGCGGTACCCGCCGCCCTGGTCCTGCACGAGCACGATCGTGGCCTCCTGCGCGGCGCTGTGCCGCAGCACGTTGGTCGCGGCCTCGCGGACGGCCACGGCGAGCACGCCGCCGACGTCCGCGGGCAGGCCCGGCGCGTCGACGTGCGTCGCGCAGCGGATACCCGCCGAGCCGAGCACCGCCGCCGCGTTGCGCACCTCGGCGTCGACGGTCACCGTCCGGTACCCGTGCACGACCGCGCGGGTGTCCTCGATCGCGGTGCGCGCCGCGTCCCGGACGTCGGCGAGCTCGCGCGCGGCGTCGTCCGGACGGTCGCGCAGCAGCCGCTCGGCGAGCTCGCTCTTCAGCGCGATGACGTGCAGGTGGTGGCCCTGCAGGTCGTGCAGGTCGGTCGCGAACCGCAGGCGCTCGCGGGCCACGGCGAGCTCGTCGGCCAGGCGCCGCGCGTCGTCGAGCCGCACGACGACCTGCAGCACCCACACGATGCTCAGCGGCATCACGACGAACAGCGCGACGACGCTCACGACGATCGCGGTCCCCAGCGCACCCTCGACCTGCTCGGCCGCCGGGGCGGCCCGCGACGCGGCGGTCGACACGACCCCGCCGACCCCGACGACGGCGCACGTGCCCAGCAGCACGGCGACCCGGCGCCGCCCGTGCACGACGCACGCCGCCGCACCGCCCGCGTACGCGACGAGGAACGCCCACCCCCACCCCGCGAACGGCGGGACGAGCGCGACGCCCCACGTCGCGCAGGCCAGCACGACCGTCAGCGCCACGGTCGTCACGAGCGTGCGCGACGGCGCGTCGCCCGCCGCGACCCCGACCGTCCCGCCGATCGCGGCGAACGCCAGCACGAGGCACAGCACGGTCGCGACGACCAGGGTGATCGAGCGGGCGTCGACGGGGGCGCCGGCCGCGAGCACCAGCGGCATGAGGCCCGCGACGACGACGGCGACGCCCAGCGACGCGGCCGTCAGGCCGCGCACGGCCCGCAGGTCGGGCGTCACCGGTGCACCCGGCGGCCGGGGTCGGCTCACGTCGCGGAGCGTAGCAACCGGGACAGATGTCACGGTCGGGCGTGACATCACGGCACTTCTGGCGCCGTGCGCCCCCGGCTGGGATGGGTGCATGACCAGGAACACGACTCTCCCGCGGGTGGTCGCGGCGGTGACGGCGGCGGCCGTGCTGGCCGTCGGCCTCGTGACCCTCCCGCCGTCCCCGCACCTGCAGCCGCACACCAGCGGCGACGCCGCGCTGGCCCGCGCCGTCGAGCAGACCGCTCGCGACCAGGGCGCCCTCGACCGCGTCGCGCTCGCGTACGTCGACCTCGCGGACGGCCCCGACGGCACCGTCACGACCGGCTTCGGCGCGGACGACGGCACCGAGTTCGAGATCGGCTCGCTCACCAAGACGTTCACGGGCAACCTCCTGCAGGTCGCGGTCGAGCGCGGCGAGGTGACGCCCGACCAGACGCTCGGCAGCGTGCTGACCGAGCTGGCCGGCACGCCCGCCGGGGGCGTGACCCTCGAGACCCTGTCCAACCACACGTCGGGCCTGCCCGGCGCACCGGTCGAGATGCTGCCGTCGCTGTACGTCGCCGTCACGACCAACCGCGACCCCTACGAGGCGTCGCTCGACGAGCTGCTCGCGATGGCCGGCCGGCAGGAGCTCGTCTCGCCGGGACGCTACGTGTACTCGAACCTCGGCATGTCGCTGCTGGGGCACGCGCTCGCGCGCGCCGCCGGCACCACCTACGTCGACCTCCTGCAGCACCGGATGCTCGACCCGCTGGGCATGACGCGCACGCGGGTCGTCCTGGAGGACGCCGACCTCGACGACCCGACCACCGGGTGGTCCGCGTCCGGGGTCGCGCAGCAGCCGTGGTCGCTCGCCGCGTTCGCGCCCGCGGGCGGCATCCGCTCGACCGTCGGCGACATGGCCCGGTACGTGCGAGCGCTGCTCGACGGCACCGCCCCCGGCGCCGCGGCGATGGACCCGCACCTGGAGGGCGAGCTCGGTGCCGTCGCGTACGCGTGGCTCGTGCTCGAGCAGGACGACGCCCCGACGCTCACGCTCCACAACGGCCAGACCGGCGGGTTCGCGTCCTACCTGGCCCTCGACCGCGAGGGCGGCCGCGGCGCCGTCGTGCTGTCGAACACCGCCGCCCAGCTGCCCGACGTCGCCGTGGGCCTCGTCGAGAACGGATACGACCGATGACCGCCACGACCTCCCTGACCGTCGCCCTCGCGCTCGTCGCGTTCGCCGCGCTGTACGCCGCCCGCGCGTGGGGGCCCGAGCGGCTGCGCCTGAAGGACCGCACGGGCGCCGTCGCCGAGAGCGTCGGGCTGCTCACGCTGTTCGTGCTGTCGCGGACGTTCGTCGGCTGGGCGGGCGTGTCGGTGCTGCTGTGGGTCGCGGCCGTCGCGCTCGCGGCCGTCGGCGCCGCGGGCGTCGTGCTGCGGTGGGGGAGCGTGCCCGGGTGGCGGCCGCGCCGCCGGGCGTGGTTCCGCGTGCTGCGGCTCGGCGGGTCCGCGCTCGTGTGCGGGACGGTGCTCGTGCTCGGGGCCGCGGCCTTCTGAGGCCGGTGCGGCCGGGCACCGCGCCCACCGGTAGGACGCGTCACGCGTGGTGCGGTCCGGGGACGCGGGCAGCGCGCTGGACGTGCGTCCGGTTTTCTGCGCCGCGCCGGATTTCCCGAGGTGGCGGCGAGGAAATGCGGCCGCTGCTGGTCGTGCGCCGCGCGCGTCATCCCGCCTCCTGAGCAGGAATGTCGCGCGCGGCGCACGGGGCCTGGGCGGGTCGTGCGGTTGTCAACGGCGGCCGCCCGGGGGTGAGTCGGGGCTTGACTGACGGCGTCGTGCTCTCTTTTCGCAGGTGCTCGACATTCGAGACGAGGACGAAAGATGGTTGACGCCGCCCCTGTGGACGCTGCCAGGATCACCGATCGTGACGCATGGGGGAGCGGGGCGCCTGTCCGAGCTGGTGCGCGAGCGGGTGCACCGCCGCCGCGCGGCCGCACGTCAGATGCGCGAGCTCGTGCCGTACGCCGGCGCCGGGCTCGTGGCCGGCACGCTCGCCGTGCACGTCGTCGCGGGCGTCGCACCCGTGGTCTTCCTGGTCGGCACCGCGCTCGCGCTGCCCCAGGTCGTCTCGGGAGCGCTGCCGCCCGCCCTCTGGGTCGCCATCGCCGCCTTCCTGCTGCAGCAGGTGCTGGCCCCGCTCCAGCTCGTGCTGTCGCGCGAGATCGCGCGCCGCGTCGACGCCGCGTGCATCGAGCGCCTGACGCGGTTCACCCTCGACGAGGCGACGCTCGCCGGTCTCGAGCGTCCCGACGTGGCCGACCGCCTCACGCAGGTCGACGAGGCGTTCGAGCAGTGGACCTGGACGCCCGGGACCGCGCTCGAGGGCGGCCTCGCCCTCACGGCCCGCTACGTGCAGCTCGGCGGCGCCGTCGCGCTGCTCGGCTGGGCGGCGGGTCCCTGGGCGGCGCTCGCCGGCGCCGTCGCGGCGCTCGTCGCGCGTCAGGGGCAGGCCGAGGCGTTCCACCGGTGGGGCGCGCTGTGGGAGTCCTTCCAGCCGGCGCGCCGCCGCGTCGCGTACGTGCGTGAGCTCGCGACCAGCACGCGGGCGGCCAAGGAGATCCGCACCCTGGGGCTGGTCGGCTGGTTGCAGGACCGGTTCGCGACGGAGACGCGGAGCTGGCTGGAGCCGTTGTGGACGTGGCGCCGACGCGTGTACGGGGCGCCGTTCGTCGGGCACGCGATCGCGGCCCTGCTGGGCTCGGCGGTCGCGCTGCTCCTCGTCGTCGACGGCGGCACCGACGGCGCGTCGCGGCTCGTGGCGGTCAGCGTGGCCGTCCAGGCCGTGGTGCTGTGCGCCCGCTTCGGCGTCATGTTCCCCGAGTCGGACATCAAGCTGGTCTACGGGCGGGCCGCGTACACCGCGCTGCAGGAGCTCGAGGCGACGATCCGCGAGCAGGCGGGCGCGACCGCCGACCGGGTCGACGCGCCCGCGCCCGCGCGCGACGTCACGTTCTCCGGCGTCACGTTCTCCTACCGGCCGGACCGGCCCGTGCTCGACGGCGTCGACCTGACCCTCCCCGTCGGCACCTCGACGGCCCTCATCGGCGTCAACGGCGCCGGCAAGTCCACGCTCGTCAAGGTCCTCGCCGGCATCTACGCGCCTGACGGCGGGTCGGTCACGGTCGACGGCGTCGACCTGGCGACGTTCGAGCCGCGCAGCTGGCAGCGACACTTCGCCGTGACGTTCCAGGACTTCCTGCGCTACGAGCTCGACTTGCGCGACAACGTCGCGATGGGAGCGATCTCACACCGGGACGACGACGAGGGCGTCGTCGCCGCGCTCGCGCAGGTCGGGCTCGGGAGTCTGCTCGACGAGCTGCCGCTGGGGCTCGACTCGCCCCTCACGCGCGCCGTCGAGGGCGGTCGGGAGCTGTCCGGCGGGCAGTGGCAGCGCATCGCCCTCGCGCGGGCGCTGTTCGCCGTCCGCCACGGGGCGTCGGTGCTCGTCCTCGACGAGCCCACGTCGCAGCTCGACGCGCGGGGCGAGGCGGAGTTCTACGACACGTTCCTCGAGCTCACGCGCGGCGTGACGAGCCTGGTGATCTCGCACCGGTTCTCGACCGTGCGCAACGCGGACCGCATCGTCGTCCTCGACGGCGGCCGCATCACCGAGGCCGGCACGCACGACGAGCTGGTCGCCGCGGGCGGCGTGTACGCGCAGATGTTCGACGTGCAGGCGCGGCGGTTCGCCGACGACGGCGCCCCGCGCGTCTCCGACCTCAAGGGGGCCACGCTGTGAGGGACGTGCTGTTCTGCCTGGGTCGGCTCTTCGCGATCGCGTGGGCGCTCGACCGCCGCCGCTTCGTCGTCGGCGCGACGCTGCTGCTGCTGGGCGCGGTGGCGACGCCCGTCGTCGGCCTCGCGGCCGGCGGCGTGGTCGACGGCGTCGACGCGGGCGCCCCGCGCAGCGCCACCGCGTGGGGCGTCACGCTCGCCGTCGCGCTCGCGGGCGAGCTGATGCTCGCGCACTTCGCGCACCTCTACTACTTCGAGCTCGCGGAGCTCACCGAGGAGCGTCTCAACCGCGACCTCGTGCGCCTGGTCAACGGGTCCACCCACCTCGACCGGAGCGACGACCCCGCGCACGCCGACCGCGTCGACCTGCTCCGGCAGGACGTGCTGCAGATGCGGGAGACCGTCCAGTCGGGCCTGCAGCTCGGTGCGACGGCGGTGCAGGTCCTGCTGACCGCCGCGGTGCTCGTGACCCTCTCGCCGTGGTTCCTGCTGCTCATCGCCGCCGCCGTGGTGCCCGTCGTCGCGGGGCGGCGCGCGGAGACGCAGTTCCAGGAGACCCGCGAGGCGCAGTCGACGACCACCCGCGGCGTGCGGCACCTGCGCCGCCTGGCCACGAGTCCCGGGTCGCAGAAGGAGATCCGGCTCTCGGGCGGTGGCGACTACCTGCTGCGGCGGCAGCGGGACCTGCTCGGCGGCTACCGGTCCGCCATGGCCCGTGCGGACCGGCGGTACGCGCTGCGACGAGGGCTCGGACAGCTCGCGTTCGGCGTCGCCTACGTGGGGGCCGTCGTGTGGGCGTTCGAGCTCGTGCGGCAGGGGCGTGCCAGCGCCGGCGACGTCGTGCTGACGGTGGTGCTCGCGACGCAGCTCGCGACCCAGATGGCGACGGGCATCGAGCTGCTCGGCACCGTGCACCGCGCCGCTGCGGGCCTGCGGCACTTCGCGGCGCTGGAGGCCGAGCAGACGGCGGAGGCCCTGCCCACGGCGGGCCTGCCGCCCGCCGCCGCGACCGACCGCGGCCTGCGGCTCGAGGGGCTGCGCTTCCGCTACCCGGGTGCCGACGAGGACACCCTGCGCGGCATCGACCTCGACCTGCCGGGGGGGACCTCCGTCGCCGTCGTCGGCGAGAACGGTGCGGGCAAGAGCACGCTGCTCAAGCTGCTGACGGGCCTCTACCCGCCCACCGGTGGGCGGATCCTCGTGGGCGGCACCGACCTCGCGGAGGTCGCGCCCGACGCCTGGCGCGAGCGCACCGCCGCGCTGCACCAGGACTTCGCTCGCGTCGAGCTCGGGCTGCGCGAGAGCGTGGGCATCGGCCACCTGCCGGCGGGGTTCGCGCACGAGGCGGTCGGGGCCGCGCTCGACCGAGCGCGCGCCGACGGCCTGGGGGAGCAGGTCGGGCTCGACGGCGTGCTCGGCACGGCCTACGCGGACGGCCGGGACCTGTCCGGCGGGCAGTGGCAGGCGGTCGGGTTCGCGCGGACGCTGATGCGTCCGGACCCGCTCCTGCTGGTCCTGGACGAGCCCGGGTCGGCGCTCGACGCGCTCGCGGAGCAGCGGCTCGTCGACGCGTACCAGGAGACGGCCCGCGAGGTCGCGGCCACCGTCGGTGGCGTCACCGTGTTCGTCACGCACCGACTGTCGACCGTGCAGCTCGCCGACCACATCGTCGTCCTCGAGGGCGGTCGGGTGGTCGAGCAGGGGACCCACGGCCAGCTCCTGGTGGCGGGCGGGCGCTACGCGGACCTCTGGGGGCTCCAGGCGCGCGCGTACGCGCGCTGACGGCGCGTCGCGGTCGAGCGCGACGCCCGGGTCCGCCCTCCTCCTTCGGTGAGGGCGCACTTCGGCGCGCCATTTTTATCACCCGAAAAGTGGTGTCAAAGAAGAGTGCCAGCACTGTTGACAACGGCGATCGTGCTCCTGCTAGCGTCATTTTTGCGACACAGGGGGTCGCCGTGTCAGGGGGAATTGCGTGATGGTGCGTGAAGAAGAGAAATGCTCGTCGTGCCCGGGGTTCGCGTCGCGCGCCCCGCGCCGAGGTGGCGCGTCGGACGCCGGCGCCCGGCCGCACGAGGCCGCGGGCGGTGGACGATGGAGCTGACCTCGACGGCCGAGCGCCGCTCGACCCGCAGCGTCACGTTCGCGGGCGCCGGCGAGCGCGCGGGTGCCATGACCTGGGGCCAGGCCTCCATCTACTCGTCGATCCGCTGGCTCGGTGACGACGCCTCGTACTTCAACCTCGTGCGGGTGGTCGACGTCCCCGCCGGGGTCGACGAGGGCACGGTCCTCGGCGCCGTCCAGCACCTGCTCGTGCGGCACGAAGGGCTCCGCAGCCTGTTCCACGAGACGCCGGAGGGCTGGACGCAGCACGTCCGCCCGCAGGGCGAGCTCACGGTCCACGTCGCCGACGCGGACGGTGCGGCCGACACGGCCGCCGCCCGCGCGTTCGCGTCCGAGCTCGCCGGCCACACGTTCCGTCACGACGTCGAGCTGCCCCTGAGCGTGGGGGTGCTGCGCGACCACGGGCGCGCCACGCACGTCGTGGTCGCGGCCTCCCACCTCGCGGTCGACGGATGGGCCGCCGACCTGGTGGCGCAGGACCTGCGGCGGCTCCTGGCCGGCGAGGTCGCCGACGCACCGACCTGGCAGCCCCTCGACCAGGCCGCGCACGAGGCCGGCGAGGCCGGTGCCGCGCGCGGCGAGGCCGCGCTCGCGTACTGGCGCCGGACCCTCGCGGC